>JAURJO010000113.1 GCA_030832235.1 Verrucomicrobiota bacterium | reverse complement strand
GACCGCTACGTGAACCTGTTCGCGCAATGGCACCGCGTGCCGATCCGCGGGCGCGACAAACCGATGCCGAGCGCGACCGCCGGCGACATCACGATCATCAACTTCGGCATGGGCAGCGCCACCGCCGCCACCGTGATGGACCTGCTCAGCGCCGTACACCCAAAGGCAGTGCTGTTCCTCGGCAAGTGCGGCGGCCTCAAGCACCGCGCCGAGATCGGCGACTTCATTCTGCCCATCGCGGCGATCCGCGGCGAGGGCACGAGCAACGACTACCTTCCGCCCGAGGTACCCGCGCTCCCCGCCTTCGCCCTGCAGAAGGCGATCTCGACCACGATCCGCGATTTTTCCCGCGATTACTGGACCGGCACGGTCTACACGACCAACCGGCGCGTCTGGGAGCACGACGAGACGTTCAAGAAGTACCTCAAGAAGATCCGCGCTCTGTGCATCGACATGGAGACCGCCACGATCTTCGTGACCGGTTTCCACAACGAGATCGCGACCGGCGCACTCCTGCTGGTGTCCGACCAGCCCATGACTCCCGAGGGCATCAAGACCGCCGAAAGCGACCAGCAGGTCGACGAGACCTACGTGACCGATCACCTGAAGATCGGCATCGCCTCCCTGAAGCAGCTCATCAACCGCGGCCTCACGGTAAAGCACCTGAAGTTCTGACCCCGCGCGGCGGGGCGAGTGGAGGCGAACGTCGCGTCCTTCGTTTCCGCGGGGGCAAAACGCAACGGCCGCGAGGCACGCCATTCCATCGGCCCCGCGCCCTTCCGCTTTACCGCGGATCCGTCACCGCTCATCATCGCTGCCGTCTCCTTGAACTGATGACGCCCACCCCCGTCCTCCGCGCCGCCTTTATCGTCTTTCTCGCGGCATCCGCCGCCGCCAAGCCGGTCGACTACAATCGCGACGTGCGGCCGATCCTCGCGGAGAACTGTTTCTCCTGCCACGGGTTCGACGAGAAAGCGCGCAAGGCGAAGCTCCGGCTGGATCTCGCCGAGACCGCCCATGCCGCTCGCGAGAACGGCACACCGTTCAAGCCCGGCGACGCCGCGGGCAGCGAGGCCTGGCAGCGCATCATCAGCCCGCACGCGGACGAGGTTATGCCGCCGCCGGAATCGCACCTGTCGCTCACCGCCGCGCAGCGCGAGACCCTCCGCGCCTGGATCGAGCAGGGCGCGAGCTACTCGAAGCACTGGTCGTTTATTCCACCCGTCGCCACCGCGCCTCCGGCCCCGGCAGACGTCGGACCCGCGCCCGCCAATCCGATCGACGCCTTTGTGCGCGCCCGCCTCGCCGCCGAGGGAATGAAACCCTCGCCCGAGGCCGACCGCCGCACGCTGATCCGCCGGCTTTCGCTCGACCTCAACGGCCTGCCGCCGAAACCCGCCGACGTCGACGTGTTCGCCGCCGACCGCGACCCACGCGCCGTCGAGAACCTCGTCGCGCGCCTGCTCGCCAGCCCGCACTTCGGTGAACGGCTCGCGCTCGATTGGCTCGACGCCGCCCGCTATGCCGACACCAACGGGTTCTCCATCGACGGCGGACGTCACCACTGGCTGTGGCGCGACTGGGTGATCCAGGCGTTCAACGACAACCTGCCCTACGACCGCTTCCTGCTGGAGCAGATCGCCGGCGACCTGCTGCCCAACCGTAACGACGGCCAACTCATCGCCTCTGGTTTCCAGCGGAACAACATGACCACCCACGAGGGCGGCACGATCCCCGAGGAAAACCTCCTCAACTACAACGCCGACCGCGTGAAGACCCTCGGCGAGGCGGTGCTCGGCCTGACCCTCGCCTGCGCCCAGTGCCACGACCACAAGTACGACCCGATCTCCGCTCGCGACTACTATCAGGTCCTCGCCTACTTCAACACGCTCGGCGACCGCGGACTCGACGGCAACGCGGGTGTCAACGCCGGTCCGGCCGCGATGGCGCGCACCGTGCTGAAGACCGATGAGCCCGCGGGTCTCGCCGCCCGCATCGCGGAGTTGAAGACGCAGATCGCCACGGTAGAGCCGGCCATTCTCGCCCGCTGGATCAGCCGCGAACGCGCGCTCCTCGCGACGCGCGGCCGCGATCTCGCCATCCACCCCGTCGAGGTGCTCAAGGCCTCCACGCCAAACCGCGCCCTGATCGACATCGAGGAGGCACGACGCGTGCGGGTCCGCGAGGGCGGCGAGCTTGCGGCGATCGACATCTCCACCCGTCTGCCGGCGCTCGCGAAACCGATCACCGGCGTGCGCATCGTCGTCCATCCGGTGCCGGACCTGCCCGGCGGCGGTTGGGGCCGCGGCCCGTTCAATCGCGCGGCGGCCGCCGCGGCGACCAAAGCGAAGCGCGCCGCCCCGAAGGGCAAGAATGCACCCGCCACAAAGGCGGCACCCGCTCCGGCGGCCGACGGGATGCCGACCAAAGGCACGTTCCGCCTCACGGCGTTGTCCGTCTCGGCCGACGCCGTCGCCGGGGACCAGATCGACCTCAACCGCCTGCGCCGCCTCGAGCGCGTGACCGCCAGTTCGTGGGAGCCGGAGAACCCGCCGGCCGGCTGCCTCGATCCCCGCAACGACAGCGGCTGGTCGCCCGACCTCGCGGTGGACGGGCCCGTGCATCTCACGGCCACGT
>JAURJO010000112.1 GCA_030832235.1 Verrucomicrobiota bacterium | reverse complement strand
GATATCCTCAAACCGCTCGGCATTTCCCGGCTGCAGGAGCTGCCCGGCGGTTGGGGTGTTGTGGCGGACGATCTGGCCGCCGCGCTGGCCGCCTGCGCGACGCTCCACCTCGGAGCGTGGGCATGGTCGTTGGTGTGATGGGGTCCCGGCCGCGGTCCTGAATGGCTTCGCGGGTTTAACCGCAGATGCACACCAAGGGACACGAATCGATCCTTGCGTAAGGAGTATAGCCAGGGGGTGCTGCCTCGGATGAGTCCTCGGGTCGGTAAGGCCGGAGGAGTTTCCGGATTACACGGATTTTTCTCCGCGGATTTCTAGTATCCCGCGGATGAAAAAACGGCTGAACACCTTCCCGCCCTTTGCGGACTTCCGGTTCGACCTCCTGCTTTGCGCCGCCTGAGCTTTCTTGCGGCTGACCCAGCCGATGGCCGCAAGAAGGCGCATGAGGCGCAATTGCTGCGTTCAACCTCCCAAACCCGTTTCAACCACGGACGGCCCCAGCGCTGTTCCGCCGCAACCGAAGCAATGTTCAGGCTGCGCCGCGCCGGGAGGGGCGAGCCAGAGCGAGAGGGAGCGAAGGGGAATCGGCGGAAGGAGTTTCTGACGATCAAAGGGTGGCGCCCTCGGCTACGTCGCATGCGTTTCCTGACGAACGTCGGTGCGGTGTTTCCGGACGAAGGGCATCCCCTGGGGCCTCGGCTAATTCCTGACTCAAACCAATCGACAGGAGCAAACTGAGGTAACGAAGGAAGCTTCCTTCATCCGCCGAATCCGCGGCATCGGCGGTCCTTCTGTTCAATCCCGCCCAGGGAAAAACGGCAGCCGAGCTTTGCGTGCGTTCGCTACGGCGCGAGGCCCCGCAGCAATTCGTGCGCCTTGGTCACGACGCGGTCCTCGGCGTCGTCCGCGAAACGCCCGGGATGGTTGAGAATCCGGGTGTTGGCGGAGATGCCCTCGTAGCCGCCTTCGCGGAGGACGCGAAAGCTGGGCAGGTAACCGAAAACGTCGTTGGTGTAGCCCGCCACCCACACGGCCGCCGGACCGGCCAGCTCGCGTTTCAGGCGCAAGGAGTAGTCGACCACCGCCTCGCCGCCGAGGGCGACAAGTGTGAGATCCCCGCCGAAGCGCACGACTTGCACGGGGCACGCGAAAGGCGCGGGACGCTCGCCGCGGGCGAGCAGGGCGGAGAGTTTTTTCGCCCGTTCCACAACCTCCGGTGTGTGCTGCGCGTCGGTGTAGGTCGCCAGTTCCTTAGCGGGCAGCGGTTCGTAGCCAAGGCTCGCGTGGCCAAGCGCCGAGCGCAGCGGTCCGGCGATGGGCCGTGGGCGTGCCGCCAGCGCCGCATGCACCGCGTGCGCGAGCGAGCGTCCATGCTGGCGCGCGAGGTCCTCCGGGTTCTGGCCCGGGACCGTGGCTCCGCGCGGATACGGGTTCTGGTCGCCGGCGCAGCCCGTCAGGAACAAGGCGGTCGCGCCGGTGTACGTCGTCTCCAACTCCCGCTGCGCATACCCCGCGTAATCCCCGCTCACCTTGCTGCCGCCTAAGGTCGTGTTGTGGCACGCGTAGCCGAACAGCACCGCGCGGATTCTCCCGTCCGCCCCGCTCACCTTCAGCACCGGCACGTCATGATCGACCGGGCCGGCGGGGTAGGGGTTGTTGGTGAACGTTCCGTTCGCCTCCGGCCGGCGGCGGTTCATCGCGAATCCGGCGCGCGCCTGGGAGAACTCCACGCGCGCGGGCCGGGGATCGCGCAGGCTCTCGCCGACCAGCTCCACAAGGTCCTGCTTGAGGCGCGCGTGGTAGTCCTGCACCGCCGCGACGTCCGCCGGCTTCGCGGCCCGACGAAAAATTTTCTCCAACAGCATCCGGTCCGGCGCCACCTGCGGTCCGCTGTGCGTGTGCGAGGCGTTCAGCAGCAACTCGTGCGGCTTCAGACCAAATCGCCGGCCCACTTCCGTCTCGACGTGCGCGCGGATCTCCGCGGTTACGCCGATGAGGTCCATGGTCACGATGACGACGCGGCCGCCCTTCGCGTCGTCAAGCAGCAGGGCCTTCGCGAACAGGTCCGTTTCGATGCCGTCCGACGGTGCCGCGCGGTTCGCGTACCCGGCCAGCCAGATGGGGCCCGCGGGTGTGATCTTCCTCGCCGCCACGCCCGAACGCCAGGGAGCCGGAGCCGGCGAGGGCGTTGCGCCGAAACCGGGAGCCGCGAGCAGGAGCGCGGCGAGCAGTCCGACCGCCCGTTTCATTTCCTCAGCGGATGCAGCTCGATCCGGCGGAAATAAATCTCAGCCCCCTCGGACTGGAACAGCAGGCGGCCCCACGTGAAGACGCTGTCCCGCACTTCGTTCACCTTCACCCCGTTCAGGAAATAGGTGAGATTGCCGCCGTCGACGATCGCCTCGACGCGGTTCCATTGGCCGATCGGCTTCTCGACGTCCTTCGGGCCGCGGTAACCTAGCTGGTCCTTCCAGGCCGGGTCGCGGTGCTGCCAGTTGATGCGTCCGCGTGGAACCTCGCGCGCCGGCGCGGACGGATCCCAGATGAAGGTGCCCTTCGGTTCCGCATCACGGATGTTGGCGATGACCTTGGGAGAGATCGGGGTGTCGACGCCGCGGTCGAATCCATTGAGCACCAGCAGGTCGCCCGTGCCGCCCTCGATGATCTGGTACTCGAGCGAACGCAGCCACGGCGAGTTCATCGCTTTCGCGTAATTGCCGTCCTCGCCTTGCCCGTGGATGAGGATGCCGGAGTCGCGCGCGCGGTCGGCACGGGGTTTCCACGTCACGTCGGTCCAACGGTACTCGAGCACGAGTTTGTAGTCCGCGTAGTTGGCGGTCGTCACGAAGCCGCCCCAATGCTGGCCGCTGACGCGGATGGCAGGCTCGCCGTCGATGCGATCAACCACGGTGAAAACCCGGTCCGGGTCCTGGCGCCCGAAGGTCGGCAGCCAGGTGTAGAAATTGGTGAAATCCTTGCCGTTGAAGAGCGGGATCACCTGGCGCGGGACGACCACGTCCTTCGGGCGATCGGTGGCCGCCGCAGAGAAGGCAGCAAATCCGGCGACAAAAACAAGTAGGGTCAGAGCAGGGCGTGTCATGGGTCGGTTAAGGGGTTTTCGGCGGCCCGGCGCGGACGCCGGGATTGAAGTTGAGCCGCCGCACATGCGCTTCAAGTTCTTTGCCCATGATCCCCGCGTCTGCGGTCGCGCGTGCTCCCGTCGCCCTTGGCTGCCTGCTAGTGATCGCCGTCTCCTCCTTCGGCGCCGGAAACGTTAAATCGCTTTCGCCCTCGGAGGCGCTGCAGGCCTTCCGGGTCGCGCCCGGCTTGCGCGTGGAACTCGTCGCCGCCGAGCCCGACGTGGTTGATCCCGTGGCCATCGCGTTCGACGAGCGCCGGCGGCTCTACGTGGTCGAGAACCGCGGCTACCCGGATCCGATGGACGGCAAATCCGCGCCAGCGATCGGGCGCGTCGCGCTGCTCGAGGATCGCGACGGGGATGGACGCTACGAAACGCGGCACGAGTTCGCCACGGGTCTATCCTACCCTAACGGCGTCCTGCCCTGGAGGGGCGGCGTCTTCGTCACGTGCGCGCCGGATATTTTTTATCTGAAGGACACCGATGGCGACGGGGTGGCCGACGTGCGGCGCGTGGTCCTCACCGGTTTCAACACGACGCGCACCGCGCAGATCCGCGTGAGCCATCCGACCCTCGGCCTCGACGGCAAGGTCTACGTCACCAGCGGCCTCAACGGCGGCAAGGTCACATCCCCGGAGCACCCCGGGCGCGCACCGGTCTCCTTCACCGTGGCCGACGGGCGCTTCGACCCTGAGACGCTCGAGTTCGAGAGCCTCGGCGGGCGCGGGCAGTTCGGGCTGTCGTTTGACGCCTACGGTCGCCGGTTCATCTCCTCGAACCGCCACCCGGTGATGCACGTGGTGTTGGAGCCGGCGTGGCTGCGCCGCAATCCGCACCTGGCCTTCGCGGAGTCCGTGCAGAACGTCTCCAAGGTCGAGGCCGAGGCCGTGGTCTGGCCCGTCAGCCGCGCGCGCGTCACGGCCGACTTCATCCCGGCGCTGATGAGCAAGCCCCACTCCGGCACGTACACATCGGCCAGCGGTGTGCTGATCTACGGGGGCACCGGCCTCGGCGATGGGTTCAACGGCAACGCGTTTATTTGCGAATCCGCCCAGAATCTCGTCCAGCGGCAGGTCGTGCAGGCCGACGGGGCGACGTTTCGCTCCGAGCCGGCCGTGCGCGGCAGCGAGTTCCTCGCCTCGACCGATTCGTGGTTCCGTCCGGTGTCGCTCGCAAACGGACCCGATGGCGCGCTCTATGTCGTCGACATGTGCCGGCGGGAGATCGACCACCCGGCCTACGTGCCGGAGGAGAGCCGCGGTAAACTCGATTTCGCCAGCGGGGGCGACCTTGGCCGGATTTACCGGATCGTCGCGCAAGGCTCGCGCACTTCCGCGCCCGCGGAGCTTTCCAACGTCGGACTGGTGCGTGCGCTGGAGTCGGCGGATGCGTGGTGGCGTGAGCTCGCGCGGCGCCTGCTCATCGAGCGCTCCGCCGTGGATGTCGTTGAAGCGATCGAACGGACAGCGGCGGAATCACGCCGGCCCGAGGCCCGGGTGCAGGCGCTCTGGACCTTGCACGGCCTGGGCCGGCTGCGCGCGGAGGTGATCGAGGTGGCCGCGCGGGACGCGTCGGCCGGCGTGCGGGAGCAGGCGGTGGTGCTGGCGGGGCGCCGCTTGGCGGCGGACTCGCGTTTCGGTCCCATGCTGGTCCGCGCGGCCTCCGACGCCGATGCGCGGGTGCGCTACTGCGCCGCGCTGGAGCTGGGTTCATGGGCGGATGAGCGCGCGGTTGCGCCGCTGGCGGCGATTGCGTTGCGCGACGGCGCGGACCGTTGGTCGCGGGCGGCGGTTTTCAGCGGAGTGGGAGGACGGGTGGAAGGTTTCCGAGCGGCGGTCGCATCGGGGCGGGCCGGCGCGTCCGTGGCGGCCTTTGGCGCGGTGATGGAGGAACTTGGCCGGTTGGTCGGCGCCTCTTCTTCGATTCCATCCGCCGGCGCATGGCTCGCGGAAGCGTGCGCCGCGGCGCGTGGGGAAGCGTGGCGGATTCCGGCTGTGCTGGGGTTGGCGGAAGGCCTGCGCGGACGAAGTGAGTTCAAGGGCAAGGCCGGCGCGGGACCGCTGGCCGCCGCGGCGGAAGCCGGGCCCGGTGCGCTGGTGCTGGAGGAATTCCTCCGGTACGCGGCCGCCACGGCGGCGGACGCCGCAAGGGCGGTCGCGCTGCGCTCGGCGGCAATCTCCTTGCTGGGCCACGCGCCCTTTGAGCGTGGCCTCGGCGCGCTCGGGCCTTTGCTGGACCCGCGGCAGGCGCCGGAACTGCAGCTGCAGGTCGTGCGCGCGCTCGAGCGGTCGGGCGACGCCCGTGGCGCGGAAATGCTGGCTGATGCCGGACGCTGGTCGCGTTACACCCCGCAGGTGCGCGAGGCGGCGGTAGGTGCGCTCGTGTCCAAACCCGCCATGGCGAAAGTGCTGTTCGCGGCGATCGAACGAGGTGCGATCCGGCCCACGGACATCTCGTCCACGCGGCGGTCGCAGCTGATGAAGCACGCCAACGCCGACGTGAAGGCCGCGGCGACGCGTCTCTTCCAGTCCCTTGAGGGTGGCGACCGCATGGCCGTTTACCGCGACCACAAGGCCGTGTTGGCCGAGGCTTCCGACGCCGCGCGGGGGGCGCCGGTTTTCGCGCGTGCCTGCTCTGCCTGCCATTCGTTCCGAGGCGCGGGTGGGAAGGTCGGCCCCGATCTCACCGGCATGCGCAACCAGCCGGCCGACGCCCTGCTGCTCCACATCCTGGTGCCGAATTACGAGGTGATGCCCGCCTACCAGGCCATCACCGTCACGACACAGGATGGGCGCGCGATTTCCGGCTGCGTGACCGCCGAGACCGACGCCAGCCTCACGCTGCGCACCGCGTCGGGTGCGGAGGAAACGATCCTCCGCGGCTCTGTGGCCGCGACCGTCGCCGCCGGCGTTTCGCTCATGCCCGACGGCCTCGAGCAGACGATGACGCGTCAGGAGTTGGCCGACCTGATCGCCCACCTGAAGAGCGAATCCGCGCAGTAACGCCGCGGGTTGCGGCAGCGCCTGTTCGGCCTGCCGGTACCAAACCTTGCTGCGCGGTGCAGCTTGGCTGACCGGCTCGACCGTAACGGCACGGAGTTTGCCTTCGTGGATGGAGCGATCGTGAACCTGATGCTGGACCGCCCGGAGTTTTCCCCGGCGATATCGTCCTTTGGATCACGGCAGGCGGGAGGAGGGTGACCAACCCCCAATCCATCCACAGCGGGAACAAGCGTCCCGCCGTCGATCGCTATCGAATCCGGACGCGGAAGCTGCGGCTACGTCACCCCGAGGATCCATCCTTCGATGGCGGCTAGGTTTTCTTCGGCGGGGGTTAGTGGCGGGTGGAGGAAGTGCGGGAGCGAGTCGTTCCGGTCGGCGCGGCGCAGCCACTCGGCGACGGCGAAGGCCGCCTGCTGGTCACCGTCGCGGGCACCGGCGGGGAAGCGTTTCATCCAAAGGGACGGGTAAACCTCCGCGACGGCCGACTTGCCGGCGGGTACATGCCAGCCGTCGAAGGGCCAGAAGTGTAGTGTCCCGCCGCAGTTTTGGCGGAGATAGCGCAGCCAAGGCAGGCCGGCGTGCGTCGAGTTCGCCACTTGGCCCTGCACGTCGAACTGGAAGACGGATTTGGCGGATGCGGTCCACTGTTCGGTTAAACGCAGCCACTTCGGGTCGCCTTGCCGCTCGTGGCCGGCGCCGCAGTTGCCGTCGCGGATGAAGCAGACGTAGGTGTTCTCCTCGTCCGTCGGCCAATGCGTCTGAAAGTCGTCGAGGAACGCGGGCCAGTCGGGCGGGAGGTGATGCCGCTCAAAGTATCGCAGTGGGAATGAGAACCCATGGTCGATGCCGATGAGCGTGGGTGGGCCGGCGTTCACTTGGGCGGCGAGCCACCGGGCGAGCCCCTGTCGCGTCCAGTGTTTGCGGTGGCTCGGGGGCGGCGGCACTTCCTCGGCCGGTTGTCCGGAGCCTTCGGCGGTGAACACCCGCAGGCCCTTGAGTCCCGAGGTCGGAGTCTCGGCGCCCGAATAATCCACCCCGATGTAGCGGGCGAAGCGCGGCATGGCTCAGAGCGGGACCGGTGGGGCGCGTAATGGGATGCGGTCGGGGAAGGAGGTCAAAGCCTTGGGGTTTTCGGACTGGTCGCGCACAGGACGGCCAGTCGATCCACGGCGCCTTTATCCGCAAGTCCGCTTCGCGCCGGCCGCTCTTAGGCGAGAATTCGGCGGAGGCTTTCGAGATCGAGGACGCTGGCGAGCGATTCCTCCTGCACGACGGCGGCGGCGAGGGCGGCCTTCTCCTGCTGGAGGACGCGGATCTTCTGCTCGATGGTGCCGGAGGCCAGCAACCGGTAGGCGATCACGGGCTTGGTCTGGCCGATGCGGTGGGTGCGGTCGATGGCCTGGGCCTCGACGGCGGGATTCCACCACGGGTCGTAGAGGACGGCGTAGCTCGCGGCGGTGAGGTTAAGGCCGAAGCCCGCGGCCTTGAGCGAGAGCAGGAAGACAGTGCGGGAGTTGTCGGTCTGGAACTGCTCGACAAGCTGCTGCCGGTCCTCGGTGGCACCGGTGAGCATGAGGTGCCCGATGTCCGCCTTCTCGAGGCGCTCGCGGATGAGCTCGAGCATCCCGACGAACTGGCTGAACACGAGGACCTGGTGGCCCTCCTCGCGCAGTTCCTCCAGCCGCTCAATGAGCGCGTCGAGCTTCGCGCTCGGCAGGTCCGCATGAGCCGGGTCCACCAGGGCGGGGTGGCAGCAGATCTGGCGGAGGCGGAGGAGACTCGCGAGGATGTTGAAGCGCACGCGGTCGAGCGCACGGTCGGTCTCGACACCGAGGAGCTGGGCGCGCGCCCGCTTGAGCTCGGCGTCGTAGAGCCGGCGTTGCTCCGGCTCGAGGTCGACGACGATCTCGTTCTCGGTGCGCGGCGGCAGATCGGGCGCGGCCTGCGCCTTGGTGCGCCGCAGCAGGAAGTGGCGCACGCGCCGGTGGAGCCGCCCGAGCGCGGAGGGGTCGCGCTCGTTGAACTGGCGGCGGAAGGATGATTGCGAGCCCAGCAAACCGGGCTGGGCGAAGGCGAATAGGCTCCACAGGTCGCTCAGACGGTTCTCGACGGGCGTGCCGGTGAGCACGAGCCGGTGCCGCGCCGCGAGCGCACGCGCGGCCGCCGCCACCTGGCTCGTGGGATTCTTGATGAACTGGCCCTCGTCGAGCACGACGACATCCCACGCGTTCGCCTTGAACCAGCCCGCGTGCAGGCGGAGCTGGGTGTAATTCGCGACCAGGATCTCGCACTCCGGCGCCTTTCCGTCCGGCGCGGCGGACGCCGGGTCGAACGCCGCCGCCCGCAGGCTCGGCGCGAAGCGGGCGGTCTCGGCGAGCCAGCCGTGCGTCACGCTCTTCGGGCACACCACCAGCGCGCGGAACCCTCCTGTCTTGGCCTCGTGCGCGAGCTGCAGCAGCCACGCGAGGGTCTGCACGGTCTTGCCGAGCCCCATGTCGTCGGCGAGCACGCCGCCGAAGCCCTGTCCGGAGAGGTGGGCGAGGAAGTGGTATCCTTCCACCTGGTACGGCCGTAACTTCGCGGAGAGTCCCTTCGGAGGCGGAGGTGGCGTACGCGCGGTGACCTCGGAAAGGCGGCCCCGCAGCTCGGCGGCCAGGCGCGCGTCTCGGCTTTCGAGCGCCGCGGACTCCGCGGCGAGCTGGAGCGCGTGCACGCGGTGGGTGGCCGCGTTGCCTGATTCAACGACGTCCTCGGAGGTCAGGCCGAGGCGGTCCAGCGTGGCGGCCGTGGCGCCGCCGGCCTCCGGCGCGGCGACCTCGAGGCGTTTCCAGCCGGATTTCGGCAGGTGCACCCACTTGCCGCGCGCCTTGAGGAGCAGCGCTATTTCGGCGGGGGTGAGTTTCGAATCCTCGACGCGGAATGCGATCGTGAGATCGAACCAATCGCGTCCTCCCTCGACCGGTAGCGCGGAGAAATCGATCGTGGCGCGCACGGGGCCCTCGAAGAAGCCGGCGAGCTCCGGCGAGGCGTGCACCGTCACGTCGGGCGGGAGTGTCGCGACCCACGCCGCGAACTCCTCGGGGAAATTCCGTCCTGCCGGCCGGTTCCACGTGCCGCTCCAGTCGCTCCAGTAAAGGCGTAGCCCGCCGAAGGTGGCGCCGACGCGATTGGCGGCCGCCAGGTCGAACTCCAACACGGGGTCCCCGGCGCGGCGCGCGGGCGGGGTGCGTTCCTCGTCCCATTGCCAGCCGGCGTGGCCCCGCCACTCCTGTGCGCAGCGCGGGTCGTCCGCGACCGCCAGCAGCCGCATCTTCAGCTCGGATTGCCCTTCGTCGAGCACTCCGCTCTCGAGGGCGCATTCCAGCTCCGGCCGCATGGCGACGCGCCGAAGGTTGCTCCGGATCTTTTCCGGCAGCGTGACCTTCAGCTGGCGCAGCTGCTGCACGATCGCGGGAGTTTCCAACGCCTGGACGGGCATCGGCCCGTCGG
>JAURJO010000111.1 GCA_030832235.1 Verrucomicrobiota bacterium | reverse complement strand
GTCACATCCTCCTGCCGCACGATTACCTTAATTTCCATCTCACCGGCTCGTACTTCATGGAGTACGGCGACGCCTCGGGCTCCGCCTTGATGGACGTGCGTGCCCGCAAGTGGTCGGTGGCCGCGATCGCGGCGATCGATCGCAATCTCGCCGACTGGCTGCCGCCACTGAGTGGGTCGGATGCGGCCGCGGGTACGTTGCGCCCCGAGTTGGCCCGACGCTACGGGCTCTCGCCGGAGGTCGTGGTGTCGGCCGGTGGCGGCGACAACATGATGGGCGCGATCGGCACGGGAAACGTCACCCCGGGCGTCGTTTCCGCGAGCTTCGGCACGAGTGGCACGATCTACGCCCACGCGGCCAAGCCGGTGGTCGATCCGCAGGGCGAGATCGCCGCGTTCTGCTCCTCGACGGGCGGTTGGCTGCCGCTGCTGTGCACGATGAACGTCACGACCGTGACCGAGCAGGTGCGCGAGTTGTTCGGGCTCGACCACGCCGCCCTCGAGGCGGAAGTCGCGGCGGCGCCGGCTGGAGCCGCCGGGCTGGTTCTCCTCCCGTATCTCGCGGGAGAACGCACCCCAAACGTGCCGGACGGCTCGGGTGTGTTACTGGGCCTGAATGGAGGGAGTTTCCGCCGAGGAGCTATCGCGCGGGCGGCCATGGAGGGAGTCACTCTTGGGATGAATTACGGTCTCCGCCGGCTGGCGGCGCTCGGTGTGAAGGCGAAGGAGATCCGCGTGACCGGCGGGGGGGCGCGCTCGGCGGTTTGGCGTCAGATCATGGCCGATGTTTTCGGCGTGCCGGTGGTCGGCATGATGGAGGACGAGGGCGCGGCGCTCGGCGGCGCGCTGCAGGCCGCGTGGTGCGTCGCTCGGCGCGAGGGGCGCTCGTCGGCGCGTATCAGTGACTTCACGACGGGGGTTGTGGCGCTCAACGAGGCCACGCGTTGTCTGCCGGACCGCGCGAGACACTCCCGCTATCGCGAGCTTCAGGCGCTGCAGGACGATCTCAGCCTCTCCCTGCGCGGCGTCTTTGCGCGTCACCGCGCGTTGGTCGCCGGTTGATCGCGGCGGTCCGGCACGACTTCCGGCTTAGACCCGGAAGATCGCGCCGAGCTTCTTGCCGAGCAGGATGCTTAGGCCAGCGATGGTCACGCCCAGGAAGGCCATCGCCCAAACACCGAGCGCGCTGGCGATAAACTTGCCGTCGCCGAGGAGCTGGAAGAGCTCCAGGATGGCCTTGGTGATCGGATAATAGGCCTGTTTCTGCGCGAGGATGAGCGAATCGCTGACCTCGAGCATCGCGAATGCGAAGGCCAGCAGGCCGCCGGCGATGAGGTTGGCGGTGATGAGGGGCAGCGTGATGCGGAAAAGCACCTTGAGCGGCGGCGCGCCGAGGTTCTGGCCAGCCTCTTCGAGTGTCTCGCTCGTTTGCTGGAAACCCGCCGCGGCCGAGCGCACCACGTAGGGCAGGCGTCGCACGGAGTAGGCGATGATCAGCAGCACCGTGGGGTCACGCGCGGGGTTGAGGAAGCCGAAGAGGCGGCCGTCCTGCGCCATCGCGAGATAGCCGAACGCCAGCACGAGGCCCGGTACCGCGAGCGGCATCATCGCGAGGAAGTCGAGGATCTGCCGGCCACGGATGCGGCTGCGCACGACGACGTAGGCGATCGCCACGCCGAGCACGAGGTCGACGATGGTGGAGATGCTCGCGAAGCGGAGGCTGTTGGCGATGGCCGGCACCGTGAGGTTGTGGCCCAACGCGAGTTCGAAGTTCTCCAACGTGTAACGCTGCGGCAGCACCGAGCCATACCAGTCCTGCGAGAACGCGACGAGGATCACGCCGAGGTGGGGCAACACCGCGAGGAACGTCACGCCGCCGAAAAGCGCCGTGCACAGCCACGCGCGGCCCGCCGGCAGGGCGCGCGCCCCGCCCGACGAGGTGGCCTTGGCCATCATCGCGTGGTGCGAGCGGCCGAAGAGGGTCTTGCTCAGCGCGTACAGCGCCACCGAGCAGGCGAGCAGCACGGCCACCAGCGCGTAGGGCAGGGGATTCGCGCCGATGTCCTTCAGTCCGTAGTAGATCTGGACGCTCGTCACGCGGTCGTAATCGAACACCAGCGGCGTGCCGAGTTCCGTGAACGTCCAGATGAACACGATCGTTCCTCCAGCGAACAAACCCGGACGGATCAACGGCAGCGTGATCCGCGTAAAACGCCGCAGGCCCGTGCAACCCAGGTTCTGCGCGGCCTCCTCCAGCGCGGGATCGATGTTGGCGAGGGCCGCCACCGCATTGAGGTAGATGATTGGGTACAGCGAAAACGCCTCGACCACGGCGATGCCCCAGAACTGGCTGCGCGCGAGCCAGTCGATCGTCTCACCCGCTCCCAGCAGCCCGGCGTGGTGCAACAGGGCGTTCAGCGCGCCATACTGACCGAAGATCTGCTTGATGCCGATCGCGCCCACGAAGGGCGGAAGGATCATCGGGATCAGGACCACCGAGCCCAGCAGTGCCTTGCCGGGAAATAAAAATCGGTCGCTCACCACCGCCAGCGGCAGCGCGATCAGGATCGCCAGCGTCGTCGCCGCGGTCGCGAGTAGAAATGAATTCAGCAACCCGCCGAGGTACAGCGGGTCACGCAGCAACGCGCCGAGGTACGCGAGCGTCAGGTGGCCGTCGTCGTTCACAAACCCGCCGCGCAGGATCTGCAGCACCGGCCAAAGGAAGAACGCCGCGAAGAACAGCGCCGTGACGGCGAAGACGGTGCGCGCGAGGGCCTGCGACATGGCGGCGAGTGTGCGAAGGCCCGCTTCCAGCCCGCAAGTGGGATCTGCCCGAGACCGCCGCGGCCCCAGTTTCGGCTGGCGGCATCCGGTGCGGGCGGCAGAAAACCTCCGCGTGACCCCGCGAATCGTCCGCCTTGCTCTACTTGTCTTCATCGGCGGCCTTGTTGTCCCGTTGCAGGCACAGTTCGCCGAGACGCCCATCACGGTCGAGCCGGGGCGCTTCCTGGCCGAGATCGACGGAATCCGCTTCGCGGTCGATCAAGCCGCAGGGGGCGGGCCCAAGGTCACCGCCCTTGCCGTCGCCTCCACCCTCCTTACCGCCGGGCTCACGCCGCGCGTCGATATCCAGATCGGGGCGGATTTTTACGTGCGCCGCACAGTCGAGTTGAAGGGCTTCAGCGACTCCCGGTCGGGGGTGGGTGACGTGTATTTTCGCACCAAGTGGAACTTCTGGCGGGATGCCTCCACGGGCGGAGCAGCTGCGATCATTCCCTACGTCATCGTGCCGACCGCCAATTCGCTGGTCGGCAGCAAGACGATGCGCGGGGGCGTGATCGTGCCCTGGGAAATCAAGCCGTCCGAGGGCTTCACCGCCGGCGCGAATTTCGCCTGGGACCTCGTGCGTAACGACGCCGACAACGGTTACGATTCCCAGTTCGCCCTCAACGCGATCGCCCAGCAGCAAATCACCAAGTCCCTCGCGCTCTACGCCGAATCGACCTTCACGGCCACCTCAGCCGGTATGTCCCTCTGGGAGGGCCGGGCGGGCGCGGGAGTGCTTCTGCAGGTCACCAAAAGCATCCAGTTGGACTATGAGGTCGTGCGCGGGCTCAACCGGCGTGCCACGGATTGGGAGCACGTGCTCCGCGTGAACTGGGGCTGGTGACGGGAAGGCGGCTACTCAGCCGCGGGGTTCGACCAGAATCTTGCCGGCGGCGGCCACCCCGAGCGCGATTTTTCCTCCGTCGGTCCGCGTAAGGGTGACCAATCCGGAGACGAGGTTGCGTTCACCCACGCTGAGCTCGGCACCGGGCCGGAGCCCGCTGTCCTCGGCGAACCGGAGGAACTCCTCCGACTGCTCTGTCACGCGCACGATGCGCAGGCGCCGGCCTGTCGCGCAGGTGGCGAGCGTGGCGTAGACTTGGGAGTCGATCTTCCCGGCGCGGTTGGGGATCGGGTCCCCGTGCGGATCCTGGCGTGGATGGCCAAGGAGGGCGTCGAGGCGATCGAGCACCTCGTCGGAGACGGCGTGCTCCAGTTGCTCGGCCTCGGCGTGGACCTTCGACCAGTCCATCTTCAGAGTTTCGACGAGGAACGTCTCCACCAGCCGGTGCTTGCGCAGGACGTTGAGCGCGATCCGGCGGCCGCGGGTCGTGAGGCGGACGCCGAGGCGCGGTTGATGTTCGAGCAGGCCCTCGTCGGCGAGGGCCTTGACCATGGCCGTCGCGGTGCCGGGAACCACGGCGAGCGCACCGGCGAGGTCGCCCATCGACACGAGCTCCTCTCCGCCCTCCGACAGGAGCAGCACGTGCTTAAGGTAGTTCTCGACGGCCACCGTCGCCATACCCGCAGACGTAGGCGGATGGTTGGCTGAGGCAACAAAACACTTATTTTGACTAATCAAAATAGGTGGATACAAGTCCCCTCGTGAAACTGTTCGCGCTGCTCGCCGGTGCCGGGGCCGCGACCGCCCTGCTAGGGTGGCCGCGCCACGGCATACTCGCGCGTTGGCGCGAGGCCCGGTCCGCGGCGGCGCGCATCCGGCGGGAGGATGCCCTGAAGCATCTGCTCAAGTGCGAGGCCAACGGGTCGCCCGCCACGTCGCTCAGCCTCGGCGGTGCCCTCGGCCTGCGCGAGGGGGAGGCGGCCGCGCTCCTGCGCGATCTGGAGGCGCGGGGTTTGGTTTCTTTCGCCGGAGGGGCGCTCGCGTTGCAGCCGGATGGACGGGAGATCGCTCTCCACGTGGTACGCGCACACCGCTTGTGGGAACGCCACCTCGCCGAGGAGACCGGCGTGGCCGAGGCGCGCTGGCACCGCCTGGCCGAGCGTCAGGAGCACCGGCTCACCCCGGCGGAAGCTGACGCGCTCGCCGCGCGGCTCGGGCATCCGCTCAGCGATCCTCACGGCGACGCCATTCCGGCGCCCGGGGGTGAACTTTCAGCCGATGACGGTCAGCCCCTCAACGCGATCGCGACGGGGCAGCCTTTCATGCTCGTCCACATCGAGGACGAGCCGGAGGACGTCTACGCGGCGATTCTGCGGCTGGGCCTCCGACCCGGGATGCGCGGCTACGTGATGGGGCGCTCGACCGCGGCGCTGCGGCTTTGGATCGAGGGGCGGGAGGTTGAGCTGCGGCCGAGCACGGCGCAGCAATTGTCGGCACGGGAGTTGCACGCGGTTTCGCGGGCGGACCTGCGCGGTGAGCGCACGCTGGCCGATCTACCTCCGGGCGCCCGCGGAGGCGTGATCGGCCTCAGCGCTTCGTGTCGCGGAGCCGAGCGGAGGCGGTTGCTCGATCTGGGTTTTGTACCGGGTTCCGTGGTCGAGGCGCGGTTCGCTAGCCCGGCCGGAGACCCCACGGCGTATGAGGTGCGGGGCGCGCTCGTCGCCTTGCGGCGCGACCAAGCCTGTCACGTTCGGATCGCCGCGGAAGGGGAGGTCGCCGCGTGAGCGCGCAACCCGTCAACGCCCCGACGCCGGCCGAGGCTTGCGCCACCTGCGACGTTTATCGGGCCGCCCAATTGAGGAAACTCGGGCTCGCCGCGGGAGCGTTCGACTTTGTCGTGGCTCTCGCCGGGAATCCTAACACCGGAAAAAGCACCGTCTTCAACGCCCTCACCGGGTTGCGGCAGCACACCGGCAACTGGCCTGGCAAGACCGTGGCACGGGCGGAGGGCGGCTTCAGCTACCGTGACCGCCGCTACAAGCTCGTCGACCTGCCCGGCACCTACTCCCTGCTTTCGACCAGCGTGGATGAGGAAATCGCGCGCGATTTTCTGCTGTTCGGCCGGCCTGATGTGACCGTGGTCGTCGCCGACGCGACGCGGCTCGAGCGCAACCTGAACCTCGTGCTGCAGGTGCTGGAGATCACGGGCCGCGCCGTGCTGTGCCTCAACCTGATGGACGAGGCGGAGCGGCATGGCGTGAAGGTCGACGACCGCCAACTCGCCCGTGATCTGGGCGTCCCGGTGGTGCCGGCGTCGGCCCGGTTCGGGCGCGGATTGCCCGAACTGCTCGCCGCCATCGAGCAAGTGGCGCAGGCGCCGGTTACCGGCCGGGTGCATCGCCTCAGCGAGGAGCCGCCGGCCATCCGTTCCGCGCTCGGTGAACTTACCGCTCGCCTGCGTGCCGCTTATCCGGATCTGCCCAACGCGCGCTGGATCGCAATGCGGCTGCTCGGCGGTGATGATCGGGTGGCTTCGGCATTGCGTCGGGGTGAACTCGCGGGATTGGCGGACCGTGCGCGAGGCGCCCGTGAGGGTTTGTTCGCCGAGGCGAAGGAGGAGGCGTGATGAGTGCTTCACCGGAGTCGAATGCCGCGGGCGTTACCGGCGGTGCAGGGGAGGATATTTTCCAGCTCTCGCGCCGGTTGCGCGCGGGCATCGAGGGCGATCTGCACGAGCACCTGGTGGAGGCGCTCTACGCCGACGCCGGCCGGATCGCTTCGCGCGCAGTCTCGCGTCCGGGCCGCGAGCGTCGGGCGACGTTCGACGCCACGCTGGACCGCATCGTCACCAGCCGCGTCTGGGGTTTCCCCGTGATGCTCGGGTTGTTCGCGCTGATATTCTGGCTGACGATCAGCGGCGCCAACGTTCCCTCCGCGCTGCTGGCCGACCTGTTGGTGGGCCGCGGTTATCCGTGGCTGCAGGAACTTGCAGTCGCAGCGGGCCTGCCGGCTTGGCTACGCGGGCTCACGATCGACGGCATGTACCTCGCGACCGCGTGGGTGGTGAGCGTGATGCTCCCTCCGATGGCGATCTTCTTCCCGCTGTTCACGCTGCTGGAGGATTTCGGCTACCTGCCGCGTGTCGCGTTCAATCTCGACCGGTTGTTCCAGCGCGCGGGAGCGCATGGCCGGCAGGCGATGAGCACGATGATGGGGTTCGGCTGCAATGCCGCCGGGGTCGTGGCCACCCGCATCATCGACAGCCCGCGCGAGCGGTTGATTGCGATTCTCACCAATAACTTCGCCCTCTGCAACGGGCGCTGGCCCACGCAGATCCTGATCGCGACGATCTTCATCGGAGGCCTGGTGCCCGCGCATTTCGCGGGCCTCTTCTCGGCGGCGGCGGTGACCGGCGTGGCTTTGCTCGGGGTAGGCTTCACCTTTGCGACGGCCTGGCTGCTCTCGCGCACGATCCTCAAGGGACAGGTCTCGACGTTCAGCCTCGAACTGCCGCCGTATCGTCCACCGCGATTCTGGCGCACCCTCTACACTTCGCTCATCGATCGCACGTTGTTCGTGCTGTGGCGTGCGGTGGTGTTCGCGCTGCCTTCCGGCGCGCTGATCTGGGCGAGCGCCAACCTCGAGGTGGGCGGCCGCAGCGTGGCCGAGCACGCGATCACGGGGCTGGACCCGCTCGGCCTGGCGCTCGGTCTGAACGGCGTGATCCTGCTCGCCTACGTGATCGCGATCCCGGCGAACGAGATCGTGATTCCCACGGTGCTGATGCTCACGGTGCTTTCGGCGAAAATGACCGGGGTCGGCGGCGGCGCCGGCGTGATCTTCGAGCTCGATTCGCCGGAGGAGATCAAACGCGTGCTCACGGCGGGCGGTTGGACGGTGCTCACCGGCGTGAACCTCATGCTCTTCAGCCTGCTGCACAACCCGTGCAGCACGACGATCTACACGATCTACAAGGAGACGCGCAGCGCCCGCTGGGCCGCGCTTGCCGCGCTGCTGCCCCTCGCGATCGGCTTCGCCGTCACCGCGCTGGTCGCCCTTGTCTGGCGCGCCCTGTCGTGACCGGGATCACCCTGCGCGGCGCAGCTTGGACGCTGCGCCGGTTGTGGCGGAGCTTACCTGGGTTTCGATGTGAGACGCGGCGGTCAGACCGTCGCTCACTCGCACCAAGAACCCGGTTTTACGTTGCTCCGGCGAGGTACACTGCGCCGCCCAGCAGCCGTTCGCCGTCGTAAAGGGCGAGAATCTGGCCGCTCGCGAGTCCGCGTTGGGGCGTGTCGAAGATCACGCGTGCGGAGGTGCCGCCCGGGAGAGGCTCGAGCCGGAGTGGCACCCGCGGGTCGCGGTAACGCACGCGTCCTTCCAGCCGGGTTGGCGCGGTGATCGGCTCCGCCAACCAGCTCAGGGCGTGCACCTGCACCTCAGTTTGAAAAAGTCCCGGGGCGGAGGGCCCGTCGAACGCCACGAGCAACGCACGGTCGGTGGCGCGCTTGCCGACGACCACATAGGCGCGGTGATCGGTGTTGGAGGGCACGCCGATTCCTTTGCGCTGGCCGAGGGTGTAAAAATGCAGGCCACGGTGCTCGCCCAGCACCCGGCCGTCGTCGGCCCGCACGATCGGCCCGGGCGCGTCGGGCACGTAGGCGCGGAGGAAATCGGCCATCTTCACCTCGCCGATGAAGCAGATGCCCTGGCTGTCCTTCTTGTCGGCTGTCGGTAGTCCCGCCTCACGGGCCAGCGCGCGCAATTCGGGTTTCGCGAGGTCGCCGATGGGGAAGCGGGCGTCGGCCAACTGGTCGGGCTGGAGGAGGGCGAGGAAGTAGGACTGGTCCTTGTTCTTGTCCGCTCCCTCGAGCAGCGCGTGCCGCGGTCCGGGCCCGGTGAGTTCGACGCGCCGCGCGTAGTGTCCGGTGGCCACCGCGGAAAAACCATGGTCGCGCGCCCACGCGCGGAACACGCCGAACTTGATCTCGCGGTTGCACATCACGTCCGGGTTCGGCGTCAGCCCGCGCGCGTATCCATCGAGGAGGTACTGCACGATGCGCTCACGGTAGTCGCGCATGAGGTTGACGACGCGGAACTCGATCCCGAGGTGGTCGGCCACGGCGCGGGCGTCCTCGATGTCGCGCTGCCACGGGCAATCGCCGGCGATGTTCTCCTCGTTGATCCAGTTCTTCATGTACGCGCCGGTCACGTCGTGGCCGGCGCGGCGCAGCAGCAAGGCGGCGACGGAGCTGTCCACCCCGCCCGAGAGCGCGACAAGTATTTTACCCTCGGCCACGGTCAGCGCGGGGCGAGCACGCGGGCCTTGGCGCGCGGCGTCAGCGGCGCCGCATCGAGCCAGGCCTGCGCGGCCGCCGGGTTGACGGCGCGCCAGGTGGAGTGCGCGGCCGCGAGCGTGTTTCCGCGCAAGGGCTCACCCTGAAGCCCCATCGCCCAGGTCATCGCCTCGGCCGGCGATTGCTGCGCCCAGATGGACGCGATGGTGACAAACGCGGCGTCGCGCGCCGACTCGCCCGCGAGGGCCTCGGCCCACGCGATGCCTTCCTTGGGTTGGCGCGCCATGAGGTTGGCGAACTGCCCGGCGATGTAGTCGAGGCCGCCGCCCGGCGGCAGCTCGGTGACATAGCGGGCCGCGGCGGGCAGGTCGCGCGAGCCCCAGATGAACAGGATGTTCGTCGTCGCCAGCCACTGCGTGAACTCGATCGGCAGGGTTTTCACCCACGCGAGCGCCGCCGGCACGTCGCGCATCGCGAGCGCGCGGGCGACGTCCATCGTCACGAGGGTCTGCGCGTCGCCCGGCGGCAGGTTCTCGAGGAGGCGCGCTGCGCGCTCCGGATCGGCGCTGGCGAGTTGTTGGAAAGCGGTCTGCAGGACGCGTTCGAGCACGGGAGCCTTGAGCAGCTTCGAGGCCTCCTCGATCGCGCGGGAGGGATCGCGGAGGGCGAGGCCGCGGAGGATCGATTCGAGCGCGATAGTGCGATCGGCCTCGCCCGGGAGCGCACGTGCCCACGCGAGCGCGGCGGCCGGGTCCGTGCGGTTCCAGGCGTCGGCTACTGCGCGGAGCGCGTGGTCGCGACCCTCGCCGGCGGGGATGGAGTCGAGACGCCCCGCCGCGATCACCGGATTTTCCCGCGCGAAGCGATCGAAGAGCGCGCTGTAGATGTGCGCCGTGTCCCGGGTGGTCGCCAACTCGGCGGCGAGAACGAGGGCCTCGTCGGCGCTCCGGCGGGCGGCGGCGTCGACCACCATCATCAGGGCTTGGGGAAACTCCTGACCCCGCTTCATCCCCCGCAGGTAGGCAAGCGCGGCGGCGAAATCCCGGTTCAGCAGCGCGGCGAACTTCGGGAAAAACTCCTGCGAGCGCCGGCCCGGATCCGCCACGGCGAGCGCCGCATCGAGTTCGGGGTGAGGCGGCGGGGCAGGTGGCAGGGTAGCCGGTGCCGGCATGCTCGCGGTCGCCTTGGCGGGCTCGGGGGCGGCGGAGGTTTTTTCCGACGGCGCGATTGCGTCCGGAGCCCTTTGTTTGTCGGCCGACTTTCCCGTTCTGGAGGCCGGGCGGTCGCAGGCCGCGAGCAGCAGGACCCCTGCGACCAGGGCGGAGGACAGGGTGACGAGGCGCTGAGGTTCTTGGATTTGGCGGTCCATTATCCGTGATCCCACCGATGGCACGGGAGCGCACGCCGCACAAGCGCCCGGTCAAAACACTCACGGACTAGGCCTAGGATGGGGAACCACGAAATACACGAAAGGCACGAAACTGGGCGGGGTGGCCCACGGAAGGCGCGGAAAATGCGGAAGCAGGAAAAACCGTCGTGAGATAAGTCCGTTATAGATGACATGAAGCCGACTGGCCGGCCAAAGGCGCCAACCTGTCGGCTTCATGTGATCTACAAGGGATGACGCTGAAGAGGTTGTTCCTTGTTCCGTGGCTTCCGTGCATTCCGTGGGCCGCTCTGC
>JAURJO010000110.1 GCA_030832235.1 Verrucomicrobiota bacterium | reverse complement strand
GCCGTCACACTCGATGCGCGCGTGCGCGTCCGCTGGCTGGAGCGTTTCTATAGAGGACTCGCCGCCGCCGCTCGCCGCCATGGGGTCACGGTCGTGGGCGGCGACATCGCCGAGGCGCCGGGCGCGCTGGCGGCGAGCCTCACCTTGCTCGGCACCGCCACGGGCCGCCGTGTTCTCACCCGCACCGGCGCCCGGAAAGGCGACTGGATCTACGTCACGGGAGAGCTCGGTAACAGCCGCGCTTCCGGCCACCACCACGCCTTCACCCCGCGCCTGGCCGAGGGCGAGTGGCTCGCCCGTCGGAAAGCCGTGCGATCGATGATGGACCTGAGCGACGGTCTCGCGAAGGACCTCGCGGCGCTCACACCGCCGGGAACCTTTCCTAACTTGGAACTGGAACGTCTCCCGCGACGGAAGGGCGCCACCGCCCGCTCAGCCCTCTCCGAGGGCGAGGATTACGAGTTGCTCTTCTCGGTGGCGTCCCGCGCGTCCCGCGCGGCCCTGGAATCATCGTGGCGGCGGCGGTTCCCGCGGGTGCGGCTGACGTGCATCGGCCGCTTTTGTCCGGTCACTCGGCGCCAAACCGGCGCGCGGTCCCTCTCCTCCCTGCATGGCTACGAGCATTTTCGATAAACTGCGCGCCGGAGTGACCACCCGGTCGGCCGAGGAGACGCGCTCGCTCGCGACCGAGTTTGGCGCCGCCTTGTCACCCGGATCCGTGGTGGCCCTCCACGGTGATCTCGGGGTGGGCAAGACGACCTTCGTGCAGGGTTTGGCGCGGGGGCTCGGAGTCGACGGCGGCGTCACCAGCCCGACCTTCAACATTTTCACGCTGCACCGCGGTAAAACGAATCTGCTGCACCTGGACGCCTACCGGCTGGAATCGGCGCGTGAAGTCGAGGATTTGCTGATCGAGGATTTCATGGAACCGCCGTGGTGCCTGGCGGTGGAGTGGCCGGAGAAGGTCGCGACCTGGCTCCCCGTGGGAGCGCTGCACCTCGACCTTTCAATCGGCCCGGAACACGCGCACCACGTGCGGCTGCGTGCGTGAAAAAAATCGCCAGCGGAGCGAACCCCGCTGGCGAAATCAAAACACGGAAACGGGATCAGTTCCCGGCGGGAGGATTGCCCTCGGCCGGCGTCTCGGGCGCGGCCTCCGGTGAAGCGGGAGCGGCATCGGCGACCGGCTGGGCGACGGCCGCGGCCTCCGCGGGGGCGGATTCTGCGGCCGGAGCCTCGGCGGAAGCGGGAGCCTCCGGGAAGTTTTCCGGGTCGTGCTCCTCGGCCTCGATCTCCTTCTTGCGAGCCTCAACCATGACCGGCGGGGCGAAGAGACGGCCATCGATGAACTCGGTGACGTAACCCTCGCGTACCAGCCAGACCAGATCGCCCTGCAGGCGCGCGAGACGCGCGCGGTCATCAATGCTGAACTCCTCCGCCTTCGGCACCGCTTGCTCGGGAGCGACCGCGGGGACGGCCGGAGCATCGGAGGCCGCGGCGTCGGAAGGAGCCGCCCCCGCCGGGGCCGCGGCGGGCTTGATGCCGAGGAACTTGGCCGGCAGCTCGCCCGCGCGCACCATCGGGTTGGCCTCGATGTAGGCGATGAGGGCACCGATGCTGTCGGAGAAAGTCTGGCCCGGCACGCGGAACTTCCGCTTCACCGCGCAGACGTACGAAACGCCCTTGGAGCCCTTCTTGAAGATCGTGAAGTGCTCGCGGCGCAAACGGCCGCGCAGGCCATTGGCGGTGTCCAGCGGGAACCGGCGCTGGCGCTCCAACGCGCCCTCCACCGCGCGGTGAATCTCGCCCGGCGGCAGGGTCTCGAGGAGACGGCCGGTGAAGCGGGCGTTCTCCGCGGTGCGCACCACCTTTTCACGCGCGTGCGTGAGCAGGTGCAGGCGAGCGTCCTCGAGGGTGTCGAAGAACGGGGCCGCCGGAGCAGCCGGAGCCGGGGCGTCCGCCGCGGGAGCCTCGGTCGGGGTCTCGGAGGCGGGGGCCGCGGGCGCGGCCGCCGCGTCGGAAAGCTTCCACGTGTAGCGGGTGGCCTTCTTCATCTTGGCCAGCCACTGGTTCACCAGCTCGGGATCCCGCACCGTCTCGATGCGGCTGCGAAAAGCCTCCGGGCCCATCCGGCCGCTCAGCTTCGAGGTGTAGTGCTGCTGCACCATCTGGTTGTAACGATGGTAATTGGGCGGCCCGAGCAACTCGCCGGTGACGCCGCAACGGTTGATCACTTGGTAGCTGCCTTTCGGCGCCTCGACCTCGACGTCCGCGCGATCGAAGAAACGCTCGAGATGATTCGCCATCACGTGCGCGACCGCCGCCTCGTCGGTTTCGAACGGCAGCCCATCCGGCACCGAGATGTGGAACACCGGTTTCGCCGCGGCCTCCGCCGTAGCGGGTGCGCCGGCGGGAGCGCGATGCCCGAGCACCACCACGAACCGGTCGTTTTTGGCCACGACCGTGCGCGCGATCTCGAATAGCTCCACCGTGCGGCATGACTTCCGGATCGTCTGCACGAGCGTGTTGAAGCTCGCATCCTCCGGATAGAACGTCGCCGTGAAATAGGGGCTCTCGTACGGACCGAATTGCGGCGCGCCACGGCCTCCGAACTGAGGGCCACCGGGCCCGCGCCGGAAACCACCGCGTTCGCCGCCACCCTCGCGCTGGCCGCCGTCACGCGGTCCACCTTCGCGTCGCGGACCATCACGAAAACCACCGGGGCCACCACCGCGGAAACGGCGCTCGCCACCCTCATCGCGACGCCCCGGACCGCCGGGCCCTCCCGGGCCAGCATCACCACCGCCTTCTCCGGCCGGACGGCGAAATCCACGCCGATCACGGCGGTCGAAGCCACCGCCATCGCGGCGCGGACGATCCTCCGATGAGCGGCGATCGCCCGGGACCGTCTTATCCTGGGTCCATTGCGTGCCGAAGTTGAAGCCCTGCAGCTGACTCAGGTCGATCTTGTTGAAGTCGGCGGCGGGCTGGTTCTCGTTCGTGGCGTTGTCGTCCATGTCGTCCAAAAAAGCGGGCCGTGGCCCGCGTGGTTTGCTGGGAGGGAAGCCGCGGAGTGTCCGGTCCACACTTCGGCAGTGGCAAGCAGTTTCCCCTCGGGAGAATGACCGCCGGCGCCTTACCGCAGCACGTAGACCTCGGTCAGCACCTCGCCTGCGACACCGTCGACTCCCGCCACGTGGATGGTATAGGGTCCCGGGGGAACCACCACGGTAAGGGCCGCGTCCGCGCTGCCCGCTCCAAGAGGGAAAGCCCCGGAAGCCCGGGCCGCACCCGCCAGATCGGCGGCGTTGGGGACACCGGACCAGCCCTCGTTCGTTTTCACAAGGGTGGCCCCGTTGTAGAAGGAGATCCGCGGGCGCTCCAGCACCCCATCGACCCCGAAAAGTCGGAGGCCGGGACCGACCGCCCGGAGCAGGAGGTTCACCAGTCCCGTTCCACCCACCACGACGCCGGAAATCAATGTGGAGTCCCCTTCCCCCGCACGACCGCGCAGGGAAAGATTGATAAACCGGCTGATGGGATCCCCGCCGATCGCGTCGTAGGCTTCGAACAGCGTCACCCCGCCGGCATCATCCACCGCTCGCAGGTGTGCGGAGTACGCGCCGGGGGAAAGCGCGACAACGATCGCGGCGTCGCGGCTGCCCGGCAGCAACGGGAATGCTCCGACCGCCGCGGCGGTGTCGGAAACGGAAAGACCGGGCGGGGCATCCTCCCAGTTGTCGTTGCCTCCGATTCGCGTGGCTCCCGCGTATAGGTCCAGCCTAGGGTCCGGCATGTAGCCCACCACGCCGAAGCCTTCCAAGCCCGGACCGACTCCTCGCACGAGATAGGCCTTGGCCGCCGCACCCTGCACCACGAAGCCCGTGATCAACGTCTCCCGGGCGCCAACCGGAGCGCGCACCGAAAGGTTGAGCAGACGTCCCAGGCCCGCCCCGAACAGGGAACGACCGCTGCGGCGGGCGTCCCCGCGGAATGCGGGCCAGTTCGAAACCTCGGAAAGCCCGAGGCCGTTGCCCCGGAGTTTGTAGAGGCGGCCGTCGAGCGATGAAAAGTAGACGGAGCCGTCCGGCGCGAGCAGCGGTGAGGAATCGATGGTGTCGTCGGGCACCGCCTTGCGGGTGTCGAAGAGCCAACGCACGGAACCATCCGCCGGATTAAGCGCGCGCACGATCCCGTCGTCGCCACCAACCACGACGGCCCCGTCCGACCGCACGGCCGCCGTCGACACGCTGTTGGTGTTGAGCGGCACGCGCCAGCGGAGCGCACCCGAGTCCGGCTCCAGCGCGTAGAAGGATGCGTCGAGCGCCGCGAAGTAAACCGCGCCATCGGCGCCGAGCACGGGAGACGCCTGGATGTCGCCGTTGGTGAAATGGTCCCAGCGCTTCCGTCCGTCGGGGAACAATGCGTACATGCGCTGGTCGGCAGATCCAAAGTAAATGGTACCGTCGGCGCCCAGCGCCGGGGAACCCGTGACCGCGCCGGCCGAGGCGAAACGCCATTTCTCCCGCCCATCGGGGGCGATCGCGTAGAAAGCGCGGTCCCGCGAACCGAAATAAACCGTGCCATCAGGGCCCAGCGCCGGGGAGGACTCGACCCAATCCCCGGTCTGAAAGGTCCAGCGAAGCGCGCCGCGAGCGTCGACGGCGTGCAACCGCCCGTCCCCCGCGCCGAAATAAACCGTGCCATCCGCCGCGATCGCCGGCGAGCTCACGATGAAGGAGCCCGCGTCGTACTGCCACCGGATCGCCCCGTTGGCTGGATTGATCGCGTAGAGCTTCCCGTCGTAGCACCCGGCGTAAATCGTGCCGTCGGCGCCCACCGCCGGCGACGCACTGATGCCGTCGGGCCGCAGGATGCTCCAACGCACCGAGCCGTCCGCCGCCACCGCGACCAGACGGCCCGCGGTCCTCGTCTCGACACCGACGTAGATCGTCGCCCCGTCGGGGCTCACCGCGGGCGAGGATACCGACCAGCCCTGCAAGGTGAGCGCCCACTGCAGGGAGCCCTCCTGCGCCGCGAGCCGCTGGGTGAACAGGCCAGCCGCGAGCGCCAGCAGCCGGAGGAGTGCCGGATGGCCGGGCATCCCGCGTCGGCGGGAATCAGGTTCCCGCGCCCCGAGTGGTTTCGTCCAAAAGCGCAGGCTGCGCAGGAATCACGGCTCCCTTTCCAAGACAAGGCGGAAGCAGGTCCCCGAGGAACCGGAGCGCACCAATTCGAGCCGGCCTCCCGCTTGCCGGGCCAGCCGGTGGCTGAGGGCGAGACCGATGCCCGTGCCGCCGGGCTTGCCGGAAACGCAGGGCTCGAAGAGCCGCGATCGCACGGTCTCCGGCAATCCCGGTCCGTCGTCCTCGACCAAAAACTCCACGGATCCATCGACGCCAGCGCCGCCGCGCATCCGCACGCGACCGCCGCGGGGCGCGGCCTCGGCCGCGTTCTGCACCAAATTCTTCAGCACCAGCATCGCAAGGTTGGCACGGCGACCATCGACCCGCACGGCCGCTTCACCGGCGGGCTCCAAGCTCACTCCGGCGCGCGCGAGCTCGGGGCGCACCCGCGAGGCGACGACCTCGAGTAATTCCTCGCAGGTCAGCTCGAACGAGGCGCCGGCCTGCTCGTCCCGCATCACCCCGACCGCCTCATTGACCATGGTGCGCAGCCGGCGCGTGAGTTCCGAGGCCGCCCGTAGTTCCGTTCCCCCATCCTCGGCGCCGGCGGCTCCTTGCGCCGCGACGTACTGCTCGAGTCCGGCCAAGGGGCTCTTGAGCTCGTGCACCAGGTGGGCCGCGACCGCCCCGAGCGCGGAAGTCTTGGCCGAGAGAACCAGTTCACGGTTGGCGCGTTCGAGGTCGGCGGTGCGCGTGGCTAGTTCCCGGTTCGCGGCCGCGAGTCGGCGGAAGGCCCAGGCCACCCCGATCACGATCACGCAGGACCCGGCCGCCCACGCGATCGCGGCCTGCAGCCACAGTCGATCATCGTGCGCCGCGAGCTCGGCCCGCACCGGCGCCGCCGAAAGGAGGAACTGCGCCGCGCCCGCCGGCGCGTCGCTCCCGCCCCGGTGCAGCGACACCCACGCCTCCAGCAGACCCGCCTCCCTCGCGGCCGACGCGGGAAGAAGGATTTCCTCCGGCGGTGGTCCCGGCAGCAACCGCGCGAACGACTCGCCCGCCGCAACCCGCCCCCAATCCGCCGGTTTCGGCGGGGGCAGCTCGCCGAGTATACCGTCGGAGGAGTTCAACCCGCCACGGGCGTCGAAGATCCGCACGGCCGCGACGTCACGCAGCCGCGCCGTCCGCAGGACCGCCACCAGCAAGGCGCCGGGCACCTCGCCCACCGCGACGGTTCCATATTCGGCCGCACCGAGATCGAGCTGCATTGAGGCGACGGCGGAAAGCGTCGCCGCCTCGCGGTTGAGGATCTGCTCCTTCAGTCCGACCCGCAGCCGCCACGTCGCGGCGCCGACCACCACCGCGAAAACAAGCACCGTGAGGCTCAAACCCGCGACCGCCACCCGGAGGCGCGTGGACGGCGGGTATGGGGAGGACGTCATCGCGGCGGCAGCACCGCTATCTCTCCCAACTCCAACGCGCGCCTAGCAAGCCTTCGTTCACCTCGTAGGACGCGACGCGCTCGTTGGACCGCGCGCGCTCCCAGCGGAACCCGCCGACCAGGCTCCATTTCTCGGAAAATTTCCGCTCCACCCGAACCTCGGCTTCGTACTCGTCGCGGATGCGCGGCGCGGGATTGAGTCCGATACCGACGGTCTGGGTCCCGAATTCCACGCGCCGGGCGGCCGCGCGCAGCAGCAGGCGCCAACCCGCGGGCCTCCACTCGAGCTCGGGCTCGGCCTGCCCTTCACGACGGTCGAAGTAGCCTGAGCCGTTGTCGCGATAATCGAGGAATGCGCATCGGAGCCCGCACTTCCACGATTCCGCCGTTCCCCACTTTCGCGCCATCCTGATTTCATACTCCTCTTCCCGGGAACGCAGGGAGGATCCCGGCAGGATGCGCCCGGAGGCAGAGTATTGTTCGCGCGAATCAAATGCCCGCCGGCGCGAGTTCACCCCGGCCCCGGCTTCCCAACCACGAGAAAGCGAAACGTTGAGGCGCAAGCCGCCATGGCGCGTCCAACCGTCGTTGCTGCCGTCGGCGTACACGTCGCGCTGCGCCGCGGCACTCACCTCCAGCCACGCGATGCGATGAAAATCCCAGCGAAGGGTGGGACCCGCCACCGCCCCGAGGACCCGCAGCACCGCGGTGAGACGCTCGACCTCCGTGTCGGACTGATCGAACACCTTGTCATCGAAATACCCGGTGACCGGGAGGTGCAGCTCCCACTGCGGTCCCGGACGCCAACCGAGTTCCTGCCGGAACCAGAAACGCGCCTCGTTACGAACCGTCTCGCCCTGAAGGAACCGGGTGCCCTCGGCTTGCGCGAAAGCGGAGTACTCCAACGCCTGGGTCGGGGTGCGCATCAGCAGGATCTCCGCGGTTCCCCGCGCCAACGCGCTCCGCTCCTCGCCAGCCGAGCTCAGGAGCAGGTTGTCCTTATAGCCGAAGACCGACTCGACGGACGCGAACGTGCTCCACGCGGGCAGGGCCGGAATCGAAACGGCAGGCGAGGACGCCCTTCCCGCGCACAAGGTGGACGCGAGGAGAAGGGGAAACGCGGCTCCGAGGGGAAGTCTCAAGGCGATTGGATCCCGAAGGCTGCGCGGCAGGCGCCCCTCGGACAAGCCATGTTCACGCGATACGAAAGGTCGGAAAAACATGGGGGCGGTCGCGCCGGCGACCGCCCCCTGTGACTGATATTACGCTAAACTAAAAAATCACCGCGGACGCTGCTGGGAACGCTGCGCGCGCTGCTCATCGCGGATCCGCTTGTGCAGCGCACTCTGGGCGGCCTCGAAAGCCTTCTTCTGCTCGCTCATCTTCTCGTAAATCTCCCGCCGCTTGTCCTCGCTCGCATCCTTCAGCTGACGCGCGAGAGCATCGTGCTCCGCGATCATGCGATCGCGCTGCTGGTTCGATTGTTCGACCAGCTTCTGCAATTCAGCCGGAGCCTTGGCGGCCGAATCGGCCGCGGGGGCCGCTGCGCCGAAAGCGAACGAGGCGCCGCCGATGGCGATCCCGATTACGCAGACTAGGTTGGGCGAAGTCCTGAACACGCCCCACCTCTTGCAGCTCGCATGCCAAGAAGGAAGAAACGACATAAACCAATACCCATCATTACCTTACAGTTTTTCTTACCGATCTACGATATTCTCGGTTTCGGGTAGGCAATCCCATCAACTCCCATCCGTCGGGGAATTTTCCCCAGAACCGTTCTCCGGCCTGACCGTTTTCAAGCGATAGCGCACCACATCGCGCGAGACGCCGAGCAGCCGCGCCGCCGCGGAAACATTCTCATTCGCCTGCCGCAGGGCACGCATGACCATCTCGTCGATCGCGGCTTCCAGAGAGAAACCCGATTCCGGAAAAACGAAGTCTTGGCGCAAAATACCGCCATCCCGAGCGACGCTTCCCGCGACCGGCGCAGCCGCGAGGTGCGCAAAGGCGAGGGCATCCTCGCCGCCCAGCACGACGGCCCGCTCGATTTCGTGGGCGAGTTCGCGGACATTTCCCGGCCAGCGGTGGGCCATCAGCCGCCGGCGCCCGGCGGCGGGGATCGCCGGCTGCTTTTGCCCGTAGCGACGGCAAACGCGCGCGAGCAACTCCTCGGCCAGGGTGATGATGTCCTCGCCGCGTTCCCGCAACGGAGGCAGCCGCACGCGAAATAAGTCGAGCCGATGCATCAGGTCGGCGCGAAAACTCCCGGCGGCGGCCAGCGCCGTGAGATCGGCGTTCGTCGCGGCGATGATCCGGACGTCGACAGGCAACGGGCGCGAGGCTCCGACGCGGCGCAATTTCCGATCCTCGATCGCGGTCAGCAGCTTGGCCTGCAAACCAAGCGCAAGGCTGGGCAGTTCGTCGAGGAACAGCGTGCCGCCGTCGGCCGCCTCCATCAGGCCGATCCGGCCGGCCTTGGCGTCGGTGAATGCGCCGCGCTCGTGACCGAACAACTCCGCTTCAGCGAGCGACTCCGGCAGCGCGGAACAATTCAACTCGACCAAGGGTTGGTCCGCGCGCGGGCCGTTGCGATGGATCCAACGCGCGAACGCGGTCTTGCCCGTCCCCGTCTCCCCCTCGATCAGCACGGGCGGCAGGTTTTCGCCCAGGCGTCGGTCCGCGGTCGTGATCCGCGTCAGCTGCTCCCTCACCCCCGCGAGGCTGGGACCGAAAACGAGTTCACTCTCCTGCCCCCGGCGGTGCTCGTCGGCCCGACGATCCTGCCGTTGCCGGCGCGCCTGGGCGAACCGCACGGCGAAGTCCTCCGGGTCGAAGGGCTTCACGAGATAGTCGGCCGCCCCGGCCCGCACCGCCTCGATCGCGCCCGCCACCCCACCCTCGGCGGTCATCACGATCACCGTGGTTGTCGGAGGGAAAGCCTTGTCCCGCAGGAGGTCCGTGCCGCGGCCGTCAGGCAGGTTCACATCGATCAACGCCGCCTCGAAAGGCAGGTCCTCGAGCGCGCGGCGCGCGGCCGCGACCGTGTTGACGGCGGTGACCTCCGCTTTCTCCGCCTCGAGGAAACCGGTGAGGCGCCGCCGCAGCAGCGTGTCGTCCTCCAGCAGCAGGACATTCAGACCGGCGAGCGGCGACTTCGGCATGCCCGGCACTGTGCGGGGGGCCGCGCACGGCTCCACCCAAAAACCACGGCGACGTCAGCGCGCAGCGGGAGGCGTCGCCACGCGCTCGATCAACGGCGCCAGCCCGCTCAGGCGGATGCCGAGGTGCGGGGTCGAGTCGAAGAGCGCCATGAACTTGGAGCGGCGAAGGACCAGCAGTGCGCGGGTGTCGTTCTGCTGGACGGCGTCGAGCTGGCAGGCGCGGGTGAGCATCTCGAGACGCGGGGTGACGGTTACCTTCCAGTAGACCCAAGTCATCGAGCGGTCCTGCTCGCGGAAGATCTCCTCGTCGGAGAGCGGCTCGCGCGAACCGGCGCGCTTGGCGTCGCGCTCGGCGACCTTGCGCTGGCTGGCGCTGTAACGCTCTCGCTGGTCCTCGCGCAGGAGTCGGAGAAATTCGCGGTCGAACTCGGTGTCGATCTCCTGCATCTGGGCGCTGTAGGCCTCGATCTGCGGGCGGAGCTTTTGGATCTCCGCCACGAGCCGCGCGCGATCGAGTTGCCGCTGGCGCTGCTCACCGCCGCTACCCGTCGTCACCGCGGGCGCGAATTCCCGCGCGAGGGACGGCGGGGCCGGCGGCACCGGCTGCGAAGGCTCGGTGAGGAGCCGGGCGCCGTAGCCGGCGGCGAACACGCCGACGGTGAGCAGAGCGACGAACACACGCTGGCTCATCGTCCGTGCACGTCGATCTCCTGGGCGAACGCCACGATGGCGCGCCACTCGGCGAGGTTGCGTTCGTCGGCCAGCCGCTGGTTGCGCTGATGCAGGAGCAGCACTGCCGCGAGGCACAGGGCGGCGGTGACGGCGCTCAAGGCCAGCTGGCTGGCGTAGGACGGCCCGGCCGCGGCGGCGCGCGCGGCGCGCACGACCCGCGCGGCGAAACCGGGCCGCAGGCAGGCCGCGGCGGAACTCCGCAGCGCGACCCACGCGCCCGCGCCCGGCCCGCGGGCCGCCCGCAGGACGCCGCGGGCGAAGCCCGGCCGGAGCCGAGAGGAAGCGGCGGCCCGCAGATCGTCCCAGGCTTTTTCCTCAGGGTTCATGATTGGATTGGTAGTGCTCACGAAGATGTTCCCGCGCCCGGTGCAGGCGAGCCTTCACTGCCGCCACGCTGGTCGCGAGGACCACGGCGATCTCGGCGTGGCTCCGCCCTTCCTGCACGAGGGCGAGCAATGCGCGGTCCTGCGGCCGGAGCTGGGCGAGCGCATGCCGCAACGCGTCCAGCTCCTCGGTGTCCACCGCCCCGGCCGGCTCGGCGATGTTCTCGTGCTCCTCCGCGAAGGGCAGGAAGATGCGGCGCAGCTTCTGCCGGCGCAGCTGGTCGATGCAGGTGTTGCGCGCGAGTCGGAACAGCCACGACTCAAACTGGGAAGGCGCCTGCAGACCACCGATGGCCCGCACCATCTTGATGAAAACCTGCTGGGAAAGGTCCTCCACCTGGTCACGACGGTTGGTGATCGCGAACACGAACCCCGCCACCCGGTTCTGGTAGGCGACGATGAGCTCGTGCAAAGCCGACTCGTCGCCGCGCTGCGCGCGGCGCACCAGGTCGACCAAGTCTTTCGTCGCGGTTTCATCCATGCGAGGGATTGCGTCCATCGGGCCAGACGCTCGCCGGGAAGGAAAGATGCGGCCGGTCGGCCGTTCAAACCACGCCCGCCACGCGGCCCTGGAGCTTCCGCCCGCGCGCGCGCGACTCGGCCGCGAGCTTCCGGCGGAAGGCCGCGAGACGGGCGGTCAACCGTGCATCGCCCAGCGCCAGGATCGAGACGGCGAGCAAGCCGGCGTTGCGCCCGCCGCCGATGGCGACCGTGGCGACGGGGATGCCGCCGGGCATCTGCACGATCGAAAGCAGCGAATCGAGACCCTTGAGGCTCTTGCTCTCCACCGGCACGCCAACCACCGGCAACGTGGTCTGGCTGGCGACCATGCCGGGCAGGTGCGCGGCGCCGCCCGCCCCGGCGATGATCACCCGCAGCCCGCGCCGCTGGGCTGTCTTGGCGTACTCGAACATGTCGTCGGGCGTGCGGTGAGCCGAGACCACGCGCGTCTCGCAGGGCACGCCGAACTCGGTGCAGACCTGCCAGGCGGCCTCCATGGTGGGCCAGTCCGAGTCGCTGCCCATGATGATGCCGACGAGGGGACGCGGGTTCTTTTTCATAAGGAATCTCCGAAGGTGATGGCGGCCGCCGCGCGCCGCGCGCGCTCGCGCGCCTCTGCGAGGTCACGGCCCCGGGCCGTGACGTGGCCGAGTTTGCGCCCGGCGCCCGCGGTCGCCTTGCCGTAAAGGTGCACGTGGGCATCCTCGACCGCGAGGGCCGCCGCGAGGCCTTCCGCGCGTCCGGTGCCCGAACGCGTGCCGAGCAGGTTGACCATCACGACCGCCGGCGCGACGAGGTCCGGCCGACCCAGCGGCCAGCCGAGCACGGCGCGCACGTGGTTCTCGAACTGGGAGCACACGCAGCCCTCGATCGTGTAGTGGCCGGAGTTGTGCACCCGCGGCGCAAGCTCGTTCACCGCGAGGCGGCCGTCGGCCGAAAGGAACATCTCGACACCGAAGCTCCCCACGGCGCCCACCGCCGCGACCGCGCGTCCCGCTACATCGGCCGCCCGCGCGGCGATCGACGCCGCAACCGGCGCGGGCGCGAGCACCTCGTGACAGATGTGGTCGCGCTGGATCGTTTCCACCACCGGATAAGTGACCGACTCACCGTTGCGTCCGCGTGTCACGATCGCGGCCAATTCCGACTGGAACGGCCAGAACGCCTCGACGTAGAGCGCGACGCGCCCGCCGCCGAGCTTCTCCCAGCCCGCGGGGACATCGGCCGCCGAACGAAGGGTGAAATTGCCTTTGCCGTCGTATCCGTTGCGCCGGGCTTTGAGCACCAGCGGCCACCCGAACTCGGCGCCCGCGACGACGATATCAGCCGGAGATGCGACTTCGCGGAAATCCGGCACCGGCAGTCCGGCGGACGCCAGCGTGCGCTTCTGGATGAGCTTGTCCTGCGTGAGCGACATCGTGCCCCACGTCGGGAAAACCGGCACCCCCGTCTCCTCGAGTCCGCGCAGGAGTCCGGCGTCGATGAACTCGTTCTCCAGGGTGATCACGTCCAGCCCCTGCGCGAAGCGCGCGAGCACCAAGGGATCGGACCAGTCGCCCGTCACCGATCGGTGCACGACCTGTGCTCCCGGGCTAAGCGGCGCCTTCTCGATCACCGTCACATCCACCCCCAGAGGCGCGGCCGCAAGCGCGGTCATGCGCGCAAGCTGCCCGCCCCCGATGATGCCGAGGCGCGCGTTGGCGCCGGAGGGAACGGCGGAAGTTACGGAAGCGGCGGAAGACATGCGCGAAAACAGGCCCGCCAGTAGCAGGAGCAGCCGCGCGCTTGGCAATCCCCGCGTGCGGATCGAAGCGGCGCCCGGCCCTGCGGACACCAGCACGGTGCAAGCGCAGTCACCGGCTCCGCCAAAAAAAGCTACCTCAGCCGAATGCTCCTCAGCGGGCGGGGCGCCTCGGTCGTGAGGTAGGCCGGCGACACGCTGCTCCAACAGCTATGCTCAGGCCGCGCGACCAGCTCCCTGAAAGCTTGCTCGCCGCCGAAACGAAGCTCCGGGGGGCGAAGGTTTTCCTGTCTCCGGCGAAACGTGACGCCGCCGCGACCGACCTCACGCGATTCCAGACCAAGGGACCTTGAACGATCATCAGGAACCGATACGATCCCGGGTTCATCCGTCGCTGCCCGCCGCCCGGAAACTTTCCGGAACCCTTCGCGTCGAACCTCTGTTGAGTACGCCGGAGCACCCGTGGCCTCGATGAGGCAAATCGCCCCGAATTGTGCTGCCCGCTCCGAATTCAAAAACCACCTCCCTGCGACCGTCGCAAAACTCCATTCGGAGCAACGCCCCTTGCCCGGCGTGACATCACCGGAAACCCCTTCCCCCCTCGGACGACCGATGAAAGTCAATGTAAGAATCCTATCCTTCCAGTCATAAAAGCTAGAGATTGGCTTCAGAACACATGCCCGAAATTCGTGCGCAGAACGTGGCGATCCGCGGTTCTCGGCTGGGAAAGATCCTGGAGGAGTTTCCGTATTCGGCAACCGTTGCCAACCGGGACAACACGCTTGTCTACGTGAACCAAGCCTTCACGCGGGTTTACGGCTGGGAGGAGCGGGAAGTGCTCAGCCTGACGCCACGCCTGCTGGTTCGGCGGGATTTTCCAGAAGGGCAACTCCGCGAAATTCGCCGAGCGATCTCCGCGGCGCCGACGGGATGGTGCGGTGAGCTCGAGAACGTGACCAAGGCGGGAAAGAAGTTTCTCGCGCGAGTCTGGGCTGCTCGGATCCGTCCCAAAACCGACCTGCCGTGCCTGTATTACATCGGCCTCACCGTTCCGGCCGATTCCGGGGTGCGCCCGGAGGAAGAATTCATCTCGCGCCTGGCGGGGACACTGCTGCAGGAGCAACAATCCCAGCCGGCACCCACGCAAAGGCTCTCCCGCTCCGGGATGATCGGCAATCTGCGGTCGCTCGGCTACTCGACCAAGGAAATCGCCCAGGTGCTCGGCGTGGAGCCCAACACCATCAACGTCACCCTTCACCGGCAGCGCCGGAGGCAGGACCCCAACCTCCCGGGCGCGTCTCCACGGAGACAATGAACGCCCCGGTTTCCCGCGTGGACGTGCATCGCCCCACGATCCGCGACCTGCTGGCCGACTCAGCCGGACTCTCCGAAGAAAAAGTCCTCTGGAGGATCCGGAGCCGCGTCTTTCCGTTACGGCTGCGCGCGGCCGACACCCTGCGCTTCCTTGCGACGGGCCACGCGCTCACCGCGGAATGGGACCTCGTGCGTGCGCTCTCCCGTTGCAACTCGATCGACGCGATCGCCGCCGTTTTCTCCGACTACCGCTACTCGCCCGTGCGGTTACCGAGAGCGCTGCGCGTACTGTTCGGCGAACCACGCCAACGGAAGGCCGTGACGCTGTATCGCGGACTTAAGGACGCGTGGCGCACCCGTCGCTCGGAGGAATCGTGAAGCCCGCGGCGGTGCGGCGACCACCTGGGATGCCTCTCATCCGGAAACACCGGAACGACTCTCGTCACGAAAGGCATGCGGTGTAGCCGAGGTCGTTTGCCCGACGAAAGCTCGGCGAAGGAGAGTTCGCCCGGATGGGCGGAGGATTCCTCCCGCCAAGCGGTTCGGAAGCGCCGCACGACCGGTCTCGTTCCGAACAGAACGGCGGAAAATCCCGGGAGGCTTGAGCCCCGTTACCTCATCCGCGCCATTCGTGAAATCCGCGGTTCAGCTTCGCCGCCTTCAGGCCAGCCTTCGGCCGTACGGACGCCGGCATTCTCCTGGGCCGCCGGACCCCGGCTTCAAAAGATACCCATTTATCCGTGTCGATCCGCGTCCATCCGTGATTACTCAACCGCACGGTGCGGCGGGAGCGCGACGGGGGCCGCCGTTGCTCCGTGGTGAAAATGCGGCGGTGTTTTGCCGAACGACTCCCGTCAATCAACGCGGGATCCGGTTCAACGTGTAGTAGGCGTCGGGGTGTTCCAAAGGGACGCCGGCGGCGGAGCGGACCCCCGAGGCACGAAGCTCGTGCACGTGCAGCTCGCGCCGGCCCTCCACCACGAGACGCACGCGGAGGCGATCGGCGGAGACCTCGGCGCTGGTCACCTGCGCGGTTAGCGGATCCAGCTCCGGGCTGCCATAGGCGTTTGAGTAGAGGTAGGTGTACGATGTCATCCTGTACGCGTCCGGATCTCCCGCCGTTGCCGGGTCGACCGCAGCCGTGAACTCGAGTTCAAAGCCTCCGGGCGTCACCCGCATCGCGCGGATCGCGAAGGGCGTCGCGCCGGTCCACCGCACCCGCTGCAGCCCGTAGGACTTGGTGCCGAGGGAGGACCAGCCGCGGCTCGTCATCCCGACATAGAGGGCATGATCCGGACCAAAAAGGACCCGGGTGACTCCCGACGCCAGACCCGCGACGAACGGGAACGCCGCGCCCTGGTATTCGCCGTCGATCTGCTCGAGGAAAACCCGGCTCACCTTGGCGTCCGTGAACTCGCCCACGAAAAGCTGCCCGTCGAACGGCCCGAAACCGCCGCCGGCCGCGCACACCGCGAGATCGGTGCCGCTGCGGCCCAGCTTGTTGTACGGCAGCCAAACCGCGGGCGGCCGCATCTCCGGCACCGCCCGGACCGCTTCCGGATACGGCACGCGGTTCGGCACGGGCCGCGAAAGCCGCAACGGCGAGTCGGAGCGCTCCTGTGACTTCATCCCCTCCGGGTTCAGGAAGAACGCGCCGCGCCGCAGGTGATAGATCGGCGTCGCGGGGATCCACGTGCCCTGCTGGTCCACGCAGAACATATCCCCGGCCGCGTTGGCACCGAGTCCGCACGGCGAACGCATGCCCGCCGCCATCGGCTCGAAGACGCCGCCGACCCCGATCACACCCGCCCAGCCGCGCCACGCGGCGTCGTTGTCGGAGCGGTCGCCCAGGTCGAGATTCAGCGCGACCCAGAGACGTCCCGCGCCGTCGCGTTTCGGCCCGTACGCGTAACCGTGATACGCTCCGGAGACGTTCCACCCGCGGCCGGCCGTGAGGTACTCGTCGGCCACGCCGTCGCCATCGGTGTCGCGCAAACGGGTGACCTCGGTGCGCTGGGCGACGAGGAGCGCTTCGCCGTCGCGCAAAAGCCCGAGCGGCTCGTGCAGTCCGGATGCGAACAGCCTGGCCCGAACGCCACCCGGCGCCGCACCGGAGAGCCCGTCGATGATCCAGACCTCACCCTTGCGGATCGCCACGGCCAGGCGGCCGTCGGCCAGAAAATCCATGCCGCCCACCTCGAGGACCAGCCCCTCCCCCGGCTTCCACGTCGTGCTTCGCGAGGCCGACGGGGAGGCGCCCGTCAGGATGTCCTCGATGACGTAAGCCGGACCCGCGGCCCACGCGCATGCGGCGGCCGCCACCAGCAGTGCGCCGGCGCGCCGAAGTCGGCCGGCAATCTCCGCGGAAATCCGGAAAGTAAGGTTCACCACTGGTAGAGGAAGGAGAGACTCCCGGGTGCACCGCCGCGTTCCTCGGTGACCGTCACGCCGGAGGGGTGATCAACCCCGGGCACACGCAAGGCCTCCGCATTCCAACGCACCGTGCGGCGCAGGCCCTGCGGCGTCGCCTCGAACCGGTCTTCCACGGCCACCCCGTCAATCGAAAGGAGAAACGTGGGCGTTCCGCCGGCGTCTAGGCGGTAGCCGTCGAAGCGACGCGCCGGCGCCCCGGGCGCGGCGGACCAACGCACGACCGCGTCGCCGAGCGGTTTGCCGAATGGCGCGAACCGACTGAACCAGGTACCGTAGGCGTCGAAGAACCGGCCCTTCCACGCGAACACCGGTCGCGCCGCCCGGCCATCGTAGGCGAGGTGAACCCCCGCCGGGAAGCCGACGAGGATCGCGTGGGTGCCCGCCTCCTCGAGAAACGTTCGGAGCACGACGGGCCGTGTCCCCGGCACCAACTCGAATTCGCCCGCCGTCCGCGGGGTGATCCCTTCGGGGAGCCCCTTGCCCGCGCGGGCGAACTCGAGGATCGAGGCGATCTGCCGGTCCGTGTCACCGCCGAGGATCTCGCGGTTGGACGCCACGCCCCCGGGCCAGAAAGAGGGCATGAGCGTGCCAGGGCGGTGGGCGGAGGGATCGAGCAGATACTCGCGCAGCCAGGCGGGCCGGAGTCGTCGCGCGAGATCGGAAATATCCGGCCCTTGAATACCCAGCGACGCGTTCGACCCCCAGCGATGGCAGGTCACGCAGTTCACTCCGCCGAGCGACCCCAGCAGCTTGCGACCCGCCTCGACCTCGCCCGGTGGCAGGTTCTTCTCGGACCGCCCGTCCACCTCCGCGAGCAAGGCGGCGAGTCCGTTCGTCGCCGTGCCGTGGACGGGCATGGCGGTCTTCAGGTAGGGCCGCACCCGGCCGCCGCCCTTCAAAACCTGCTCCAGCCACTCGGGCTGCAGCTTGCGACCGATTCCCGTGAGGGGCGGCGGAACCGATCCCGCGTCACCCAGATTGGGGTCGCCCTCGAAAAACGCGCGACGGTGCTCCTCCGGACCGCCGCGACCGTCCCGCTCGTGGCAGGCGAGGCAATTCAGCGCCTCCAACGTGAGCGCGACGCGCGACGATGGGGCAAGTGCCCCGTCACGCGCCGCCAGGTACGCCCGCAGCGCCGCACGCTGGGATAGGTTCAAGCCGTAGCGAGGCAGACCAGCCGCCGGAGTGTCGGCGAGACAACCCCCGTCCGCGTTCCGCGTCGGAACCGCCGTGGTCGCTACATCCTTGGGCAAGGTGTGGCACGCGGCGCAGCGGGCCTCGCGCACAAGGGCCTTGCCGACCTCGGCGCGCGCGGGGTCGGGGCGGAAGGCCTCCAATTTCGGCAGCGCCTCACCGTCGCTGCCCTCGGCCCCGAGCAGGTAGCCGGCGATGTCCACGGCGTCCTGCTCGTCGAGCTCGATCCGGGGCATGCGCCCGTCGGGCCGGGCCTTCAGCGGATCGCGCAGAAACTCCGCCAGCGTGGCGAGCGTGTATTTGGCGGTGAGATCGGGAAAGGCGGCCCCGCCGGCGGCCGCCGGCTTGTCTCCGGACCGGCCGTCGTTCCCGCGCGCCGCGTGGCAGGCGACGCAGCCGCGCGCATGGTAAAGCTCCCGCCCGAACGCGACATTGATGTGCCGCAGCGGCTTTGCGCGGCCGGCGGCAGCCTTGGGCGCGAGCGATCCCAGGTAATGCACGATCGCGTCCACCCGCTCCCGGTTGTCCTCGGCCAGCAGGCCGGGCATCGCGGTGCCCGGGCGATGCCGCACCGGATCGGCGATGAACGCCCGCAACCACTCCGCCCGCGCCCGCGAGGTCGCCGTGGCGAGGTCGGGCCCGCGGCGCGGCGGCAGACCCGTCTCACCGCCGTGACAACCGGAGCAGCCGAGTTCGTTGAACAGGATGCGGCCACCCTCGGCATCGGGTGACGCCGCGTGGAAGCGGTCAAACCCCGCGACGCGCGGCTCCGCTTGCAAGGCCGCGCCCACCGCCAGCGCCAGCGCGGCCCACCCGAGGCGGAATGGTTTCAACCCGCGACCTCCCGCAGGCATTGGTCGATGTGGGCGCGGGAGCGCGCCACCGCGGCGGTGACCTCGGGCAGCGTCGGCAGGATCGGGATGCCGCGCGGCGTGGGGTGCATGAAAATCTCCACCCACCCGTTGAAACGGATGTCACGCAGCGCGCGCACGAGTTGCCGCCAGTCGAGGCCGCCGCCGAAGCCCGGCAGCTGCCGCAGCTCGATCTCCTTGGCCACCTGCCGCGAGATACCCTCGTTGTGCTCCTGCAGGTAGACAAAAGGCAGCTGGCCGGCGCCGAGGTCGCGGACGAGCCGCGGGATTTCATCACTCCACGGGTGCAGGTGGTGCGGCGCGAAGGCGACGCCGAGGTGCCGGGAGCGGTTCAGCTCGGCGAACCAGCGCAGCGAATCCGGGTGACACAGCATCTGGCTGCCGTGGTTCTCGATGGCGATCGTCACGCCCGCGGCCTCCGCCGCGGCGACGTGCGGCTTCATCTGCTCGAGAAACGCCCGCACCGCCACCTTGGCCTCGGCGCCCTGCGGGGCCCGGGGTCCGCGGCTGCCGGTCACGACGATGCCTCCGCCGTGGCGACGCAGCCACGCGATCTCGGGCTGCAGGCCGAAGGGCCCGAGCGGGTAACGCGTGCTGGCGGTCAGCTGCACACGGTGGCGGGCGAGCAGCGCGGCGAACGCGTCGTCACCCATCGCGTCGATCTGCTCGCGCTGCGTGCCATGCACCTTGCACCAGATGTCGATCCCCTCGGCGCCCGCCTTCGCGACCTCCGGCAGGATGTCGCCAAGCGGCAGCCCGCCGTAGAGCGCCGAGGCGAGGACGTGCCGGAGCCGGAAGGGTTCGGGCGCAGCCGCGCGCGCCAGGACGGGCGCGGCGACGCCGGCGGCAAGGGAACGTACAAAATCTCGACGGTGCATCATGGGGCGGGGTCCGGCGAAGTTGAGTGATCCAGCGGCGGATTCCAAGTGCCCGCGCAGGTCCGGGTGAACACGGAAGGCCCTCGCCGCGCGGGCCCTCCTCCAAAAACATCACGCACGCCCCGTCCCGCGTTCAGCGGAGACCCCGCGGCTGGTTCACGGCCGGAAGTCAACCGGCGGCGGCGAATCCGAAGATCAGGGCTCCGGCGCGGGTCGGCTCCAGGACGCCAGAAGGCAGGCCGACCCGAGTCCGCCCCTCGTCGAAGGGGCGCAGCCCGAGCGCCACTGCGCTTCGGCGGAGACGCGATCGGCGTTACCGGGACCTCCGGCCCGGAATTCACCTCAGAAGCGGCCGCTGAGGCCGAAGTTCACGAACGCACCGTTGTCATAGTCACCCTGGAGCCGTCCGGGGATGTAGTAGTACCACGTCTGACGCGCATTCGTCAGGTTCTGGAAGTCGCAATACACCTCTAACCGCGGCGAAAAGACATAGCTCAGGTTCAGGTTGAACGCGGTGCGGGCGAACTTGTACCGCAGGCGCGAAGGATCGGAGGAATAACCGACCAGGTGTTCGCCGGTGTGATTGGCCAGCGCGCGGACGCGCAGGCCGCGCCAGGGCAGACTAAAGCCCGCGTTGGCGGTGGTGGGCACGAAGTTCGGCACGAGGCTCGTGGTGCGCGGACCGGTCACGCCGTAGTCGCCCTCGGTGGTCAGGCGCGTGAGGTTCGCGAAGAAGCTGACGCGCCCGAGGAGACCGGGCAGAAACGAAAGCTGCTGCTGCACGCTCAGCTCGACGCCCTGGATGCGCGCGGAGCCGGCGTTGAGATCGGTCACGAGAGAGTAGCCGCCGTAGGCCCCACCGTAGCCGTTGTTAGGCCCGTTGGACACGGTCTGGCCGCCGAGCGAAACGATGAAGTCGCGCAACGTCTTGCGGAACACCGCCACCGACACCGCGCCCACCGGCTCGTAGTAGTATTCCAGGGCGAGATCGGTGTTCTCGGCGAACTGCGGGCGGAGCGACGGGTTTCCCACCGTGAGCGTCTGCGTCGTGTCATTGACGTCCTCCCGCGGCACGAGGTTGGCGAACGGCGGCCGGCCGATACTGTTGGACCAGTTGGCGCGCGCGAGCAGGTTGCGATTGAACGCGTACGTGAGGTAGGCGCCGGGAAACGTGTTGCCGTAACCGCCGCGGATCGTCCGCGCGTTCGCGTAGTCGGCCCGCGCCCGCTGCACGGGGTCGGGGACGGCGGTCGCGGAAGCCAGGGTGCGCGCGCGCACGAAGCCCCGACCCTCGACATCGGTGCGCTCGAACCGCACGCCCGCCACTCCGCGAAGGGCGCCGCGCCGGCGGGGCTTCAGCCGAGGGCGCCCTCGCGGCGCAGGGCCGCGAGCGCGTCGTCGTCGTAGCCGAGCTCGCGGAGGATTTCCGCGGTGTGCGCGCCGAGGGCGGGCGCGGGACGCGGGGGACGGGCGGGCGTGCCGTGCAGGCGCACCGGGACGCCGGGCAGACGCAGAACACCCGCCGGACCGTGATCGACCTCGACCACCATGCCGTTGCGGCGCACCTGCTCGTCGGCCGCCGCCTCCTCCAGGGTGTTGATGCGGGCGCAGAAAACCCCGCGCGGTTCGAGCTCGTTCAGCCAGTCGGCGGTCGGGCGGGAGCGGAATCTTTCCGCGAGAAGGCCGTTCAAGGCGGTGCGGTTGGCACGCTGCAAGCCAAGGGTCGCGAATTCCGCCCGCTGGGAGAGATCGTCCAGCCCGAGGGCCAGGGAGATGTCCCGCACCGCGTTGTCGGAGAACACCGGCGACACCTCGAGGTAACCGTCGGCGGTGGCGAACGATTTATCGATGATCGCCTCCTGCGCGGAAACGCCCGACTCCTCGGTCACGCGCGCGGCGTTCATCGCCGCCGGCCCCTCCCAGGAGTGCGCGTGGAAGGCCACGCTGAGCAGATCGGTCGTCACCCGCTGGCCGCGGCCGGTGCGCTCGCGGGCCAGCAGCGCCATCAGGATGCCCTGCATCAGCATCAACCCGGCGGCGTAGTCGGCGGAGATCCCCGCGGGGAACGGCGGCCGCGAGGGGTCGGGTTGCGTGAACCAACCCGCCTCGGCACGCGCCATCAGATCATGGCCGCCCCGGCCGCGCTCGACCGCGGGCCCGTGGTCACCCCAGCCGCCCGACCACGCGTGGACGAGCCGCGGGTGGCGCGCGGCCAGCTGCTCGTGCCCAAGGCCCAGTTTCTCCATCACGCCGGGACGGAAATTGTGCACCAGCACATCCGCGGTCGCGATCAACGCGTGCACGGCGGCGCGGCCGCCGGCGGTCTTGAGATTCACCGCGAACGCCCGCTTGTTCCGGTTCAAGCCCGCGTACGGCAGGCTCACGCCATGGACGAACGGCCCCCAGCGGCGGCTCCAGTCTCCGGCGTCGGGCCGTTCGACCTTGATCACGTCGGCCCCGTGGTCGGCGAGAAGCTGGGTGCCCACGGGGCCCTGGTAGACGTGCGTGAAATCGACGACGCGAATGCCGGAGAGCGCGGACGGAGTTTCCATGAAGCGACGAGGGGCGGGGTGGCGCCTAGGCCGCGACTAACGATTTGATTGTCAAACCAAACCCCGTTGGCTCGGACGCACCCCGCCCCGCATGACGACCCAGGTGCTCACTTCCTTCGACGGCCCGCTGTGCTCGATCCTGCTGCAACCGCCGGAAGGAAAACCGCCGACGTTGGATCACGAGGTGATCACGGCGCTGGACGCCACGCTCGCCGCCATCGAGGCCCGCGCCGGCGCGCTGAGGGCCGTGGTGATTCGGAGCGGCTCGCCGAAGGTGTTCTGCGCCGGCGCCAACCTGCGCGTGATGGAGACGATCGACGAGCGCACGATCGTGCCGTGGGTCGAGCGCGGCCACCGGCTGATGAACCGGCTCGAGGCGCTGCCGCTGCCCGTGATCGCGCGCGTCGAGGGCCACGCCATGGGCGGCGGACTCGAGCTCGCGCTGGCCTGCGATCTCATCTTCGCATCGACCGCCGCGCGCTTCGCGCAATCGGAGGCGCGCCTCGGACTCATCACAGGCTGGGGCGGGAGTTTCCGCCTGGTGCGGCGCGTCGGACTCGCCCGCGCCAAGGACCTTGCGCTCAGCGGACGTGTGGTCGACGCCGCCGAGGCCGCCCGCATCGGGCTGGCCGACTGGCAGGGCACGCCCGAGGAACTGGACCCCCACCTCGCCGCGTGGGTCGCTGAAGTCGCCGCCAACGGAGCCGTCGCCGTGCGCGAGGTGAAACGCCTGCTCGCGGCCTGCGCGAATCAACCCGCCGATCCCGCCGCGCTGGAGTCGGCCGCGTCGGTGGTGTGTCTGCGCGACGGCGACGCGGCCGCGCGCATCCGGGAATTCCTCGCCGGCCGCGCGAAACGGCGGAGATGATTTGCCGCTAACCGAGGAACTCCCGAAACCCGTATCGCCAACCGCCGAATACTCCGACTTTCCAGCGGACCACGGTTTCAGGCTAGCAAGCTCGACGCGTTCCTTTCCATAGGACTCATCTCCCCGCACGGAGAATGCGGGGCAGCCTGCAAGCCCCGGCAAGACGCTCCGTCCTTCCATTCATCCCCCACCCGGCCCATGCAAACCCTCCCCGTTCCGCGCCGCGCCGCGCTTCTGTTGCTCTGCCTTCCGCTTGCCGTGCTTCGAGGGCAGGTTGCCCCCGTGATGCCGGCCGCGGCCGCCGCGGCCCCGCGCGCCGAGGACGCCGTGCAGCTCACGCCCTTCACGGTGAACACCGACCGAGACACGGGCTTCGCCGCCGCCAGCGCACTTGCCGGCGGACGCCTCGCGACCGATCTACGCGACACGCCGGCCGCGTACTCCGTCATCAACCGCGAGTTCATCGAGGCGCTGAATCTCACCGACCTCATGGACGCGCAGAACTGGTCGCCCGGGGCGACGTTTCAGTCCGACATCGGCACGTTCAACTTCACCACTTTCACCGTGCGCTACACCTCTCGCGGCGTGGGCGCGGGACAGCAGCTCCGCAATTTCTTCCCGGTGAACGGGGACAACGACAGCTACGCGCTCGAGCGCTACGACTTCGGTCGCGGCGCCAACTCGATCCTCTTCGGCAACGGCAGCCTCGGCGGCGTGAGCTCCTCCACGACCAAGCAGGCCCGCACGGACCGCGCGTTCCAGGATGTGAAGCTCACCGCCGGATCGTGGCACCTCATGCGCGCCACGATCGACGTCAACCAGCCGCTCACCGAACGCCTCGCCGTGCGCATCGCGGGCGTGGCCCAGCACGGCCTCGGCTGGCGGGAGAAACAGTTCGAGAAACGCAAGGGCGCGTTCGCCACCATGACGTTCCGCCCCCTGCGCGATACCGTGATCCGCCTCGAGGCCGAGGCCATCAACCGAGAGATCAATTCGCCCATCAACAATCTGCAGGACCAGCTCTCGGGTTGGAACGGCCGCACCACGTTCGCCACCCCCGCCGCGCTTGCCACCGCCACCGCCGCGGAGCTCACCGCGCTGCAGGCCCAAGGCGTGGCCCGTCGCGGCGCGAATTACAACGTCTTCGACCCGTACAGCGGCTTCAACGGCGTCGCGAGCTACACCAACGAGCCGATCACCATCGGTGGCGGCACGACCGCCAGCACCCCGATCGCGGGCTACGTGTCCGGATCCGCACCTGCATTCGGCCTGACCAACGCCAATCTCGTCCACGCGTGGAACGTGCCATCCGCGCGCTTCGACACCGTCGAGGCCGCGTCGGGTTTCCGCCGACCCTCGGAACGCTTCTCCATCAACCAGGACGGCCCGCTCCTCGAGAGCACGTTCCGCGACGTGCAGCTCACGGTCGAGCAGCGCCTCGGGGACTTCAGCGTCGAGCTCGCGGCCGACATCAACAAGAACTCCAACTACACCAACGGGGAGCAGAACCGCGGCGCCAACAACACCTACATTGACGTCAACCGCGTCCTGCCGAACGGCCAGCCCAACCCGCACTTCCTCCAGGCTTACGGCGACGGCAATTTTTTCCGCGGGTTCCGCCACTACGATTACCACAACGTCCGCGCCTCGGTCGCCTGGCGGAAGGACACCCGCTTCGGGCGCTTCGCCATCAACACCATGGTCGGTGAGAACAGGAACCACTACACCCTCTCCTACCAATGGCTCAGCCTGGCGCAGGGCGACAACACGCTCGCGTGGATCAACGGCACCGCCTCCACCATCAAGGTCCGCCGCTACTGGAACGAGCCGAGCCGCCCGTTCATCGACCTCGCGGGCAAGTCCATCCCCTATTACGATCCCGCCACGCGAACCACCTCGATGGTCACTCCGCGCTGGGTGATCGACCACACGCGCTTCGACGCGGAGTCCGTCAACGACACCAATTACCGCTACGCGATGGCCGCCCTCAACGCGCGCTTCTGGCAGGACCGGATCATCCTGTTGGGGGCCGCCCGTCGCGATCGTTACCAGTCCGGTTCGCAGCAGATGGCCGTCAACGGTGACTACCCGACCGACCGCGATCCACTGAAGCCGCTCTTCAAGCCCAACGCCCCTGCCGACTGGGCGTCGCTCACCTACGTGCCGCTCGACTCGGCCGGCCGCCCGCTTTCTGCCATCCCCGCCATCACCCGGCCGCGCCTCACCGGCGGCACGCGCGACCCGCGCTACCTCGGCTACCGTTTCCAGGACGACTACAACGCTCCGGTGCTCAATGGCTACGTGACCACGAAGTCCGTCGGCACCGTCGTGCACCTGCTGTCGTGGCTGAGCCCGTCCGCCAACTACTCCGAGAGCTTCAACCCGCAGAAGGCTTATGCGCTCCTGCAGGGGGGCGGCATCGTCCAGCCCACCGTGTCCACCGGATGGAACTACAGCACGCGCTTCGAGTTTTTCCAACGCCGGCTCGACGTGAATCTCACCTACTACACCAGCAAGGAGATCAACAATCCGTTCACCGTGAGCGGATTCCCATTCAACACGCTGCTCACCGCCACGCCGATCGGCTCGACCGACGACCTCAACAAGCGCGGCGTGCCGGTGTTCATCAGCGGCAGCGACCTGCAGGATCGCATCGCCCGGGGTTACGAAGCCGAGGTCACCGTCAACGTGATCAAGGGCCTGCGGGTCAGCGGCAGCGTGGTCCTGCCCGAGGTGTACGGCGCCAACGCCTACCAACTCACCCGCGCCTACATCGCACGGAACCGCGATAACTTCCGGCTGATTCTCCAGGACGTGGGTGGAAAGGTCGATTCCAACAACGTTGCCACCGTGGACACCTCGATCCCCGCCAACGTCCGCTCCCCGGACGTCGATGCCGCCGTAAACGCGTACAACACGATCTTCACCGCCTACAACAACCTGAACCTCTCGCGCACCACGGGAAACAACCAGCACCTCTACAAGGCGTTTGGTGACTATACCGTGCAGGAAGGACGGGCCCGCGGTCTGCGTTTCGGCCTCGGTGTCCAGTACCGGGGCCGAGAGGTCATGGGCAACCGCGGGGCCGACACGATTGTCGATCCGGCCAACCCGACGCGCGCGATCGATGACCCGAATCGCAGCGTTAACACCCCGCTATTCACTCCGAAGGGCGACACGACCGTCACGACCACCCTCGGTTACCTGTGGCGCGTCAACCGCCGCAACATCCAGCTCAACCTGGTGGTCAACAACCTGCTCAATGACCGGACGATCTACTGGACAACCTCTACCAACGGAACCGCCACCACCGCGCTGCGTCCGCGCGACGGCAATTACAACTCACCCGCGCGCGAGACGGTACCCGTGGGCTTCGGCCTAAAGCAGCCTACCAGCTTCAACCTCTCCGCCTCTTGGCGGATGTGAAGCACTCGCCCACCGAAAAGAAACGCCGAACGCCCTGACCCTTTTCAAAGGGGTCAGGGCGTTCGTTGTTCGCCCATACCCCCGCCGGGTGCTCGGCCTACGCAGAAACAGGATGCGGAACCATAGTCGGGGCGCACCCGACGTAAGCCCCTGATCCGTAAGCTCGAAGAAACGGATTGTGAACCGGAAGCAACTCGCTGCCGTAGATGCCGACGCCCAAACCGCTCGGGCCGCAACAGCTGTGAGAGATACGGTAGGATGCCCGCTCATGAAACATTGAACGCCCTGACCCCATCTGGATGGGGTCAGGGCGTTCAATGTTTACGCGGAAGGCACCCGGGCGCGTGCGGGAAGGAGCTCACCTCTTGCCTTCGCTCGCAGGCGAATCAGCCTCCTGACGCACCCCGCACCCGCCCCATGAGCACTTCCCGCCGTGAGTTTCTGACCCGTTCCTCCCTCGCGGGGGCAGCAATCGCCGCCGGTGCGGCGCCCGCCATCGGCGCCACATCTGCGGTCGCGAAGCCCGCTATTCTTGGCGGCAAGCCCGTGCACACGGGTGGCTGGCAGACCTGGCCGGTGTGGAAGGCGGAATGGGAATCCGAAATGCTCAAGGTCTGCCGCAGTGGGAAATGGAACCAGGCTGCTGGCGGCGCCGTCGCTGACTTCCAGCGCCGCTGGGCCGACCTAATGGGGGCACGCCGCTGCCTCGCGACCTCAAGCGGCACCACCGCGCTGATCACCGCCCTCCACGTGGTCGGGGTCGACGCCGGCGACGAGGTCATCGTCTCTCCTTACACGTTCATCGCCTCCTACAACGCGATCCTCGCGCACAAGGCGCTGCCAGTGCTGGCCGACACCGATCCCACCACCCTCAACATCGACCCCGCCTCGATCGCGTCGCGCATCACCGACCGTACCCGCGCCCTCCTGCCGGTGCACATCTTCGGCCTCCCCTGCGACATGGACCCGGTGAACGATGTCGCCCGCGCACGCGGGCTGCGCGTCGTCGAGGACGCCTGCCAGGCCTGGCTCGCGGAATACAAAGGCCGCAAATGCGGCACACTCGGCGAGCTAGGCTGCTTCAGCTTCCAACAATCGAAACACATTCCCGCGGGCGAGGGCGGCGCCATCACCAGCATCGATGGCGACCTCATCGACCGCTGCGACTCCTTCCACAATTGCGGCCGCTCGGTGGGCAACTTCAAGGGCAGCGGCTTCTTCACGCGCGGCAGTAACTTCCGCCTCACCCAATTCCAGGGCGTGGTCCTGTTACAACAGGTTGAGAAGCTGGTCGCCGAGACGGCGCGCCGGCGCGAGGCGGCAGCATACCTGAACGAGCGCCTCGCCCGCATACCCGGCATCGCACCGGTGCGCGTACCGGAAAACAGCCGCGGGGTGTATCACCTCTATCCCGTGCGCTACGACGCCACCGGGTTCAACGGTCTGTCGCGTGACGTTTTCCTCAAGGCGCTCAGCGCCGAGGGAATCCCCGGCAGTTCCGTCTACAAGGAGCAGTACTTCGACGGCATCTTCGATGAAGTGATCGCCTCCCGCGGATTCCAACGGCTATTCCCCGCCGAACGTCTGAAGGCTTTCCGCGCAAGCTTCGCGGAGCTCAAGGGCAACCGCGCCACCTGCGCGCAGGTCGTGGCGCTGCCCCAAACTGTCCTGCTCGCCGACCGCCCCGCGCTCGACCGCGTGGTGGAGGCCTTCGCCCGACTGCAGTCCCAGAGCGCCGCCCTCGTCGCGGCCAAGCTTAAAGCTTGAGGCCGGATTTCCCAGGGCGGCTCCGCTGCAACAGAAGCGTCGCTCGGGCTGCGCCAGCTGGGACAGATGAGGGAGCCTGCTTCGCCGAGGCTTCCTCCTTCACGGAAGGCCACGAAGGGCACGTCGCAGGGCGGGAAGTCAGAGAGATCGAAAGGGAATTGGCGGAAGGAGTTTCCGACGATCCGAGGGAACCCGCCTGAGGCGGGTATACACCCTCGGCTACACCGCACGCGTTTCGTGACGAAAGTCGGTTCGGCATTTCCAGACGAAAGGCGTCTCGTGAAGCCGCTGCCTTGTACCGCGGACAATACTGAGACCGCGACTGCCGTTTTGTCCTCCTTAGGCTCGGCGAAGGAGGAAGGGGATTCCGCCTTCAGCGAATTTGAACCGCGGATTTCACGCGACACCGCTTGAGCCGGGGCCACGACGGGAGACAGTCGCCGGATGCCTTGGCAGGTGGAGTTCAACGCGGGCGTCTGGTTGCCCGAGGTCGGCTGGTGGCTCGACGCCCACCACGCGCGGCCGCGTTCCTTCGTCTCCCACGCGCACTTCGACCACCTCGCCGCGCACGGCGAAGTGCTTTGCTCCGCCGGCACCTCGCGCCTCATGCAGGCGCGGTTGCCCGCCAAGCGCATCGAGCACGTGCTGCCGTTCGGGCAGACGGAACGTCTCGATCCTTCGACCGTGGTCACGCTTTACCCCGCGGGCCACATCCACGGTTCCGCCCAATGCCTGCTCGAGCACGAGCAGCTCGGTTCGCTCCTCTACACGGGCGATTTCAAACTTCGGCCGGGACGCTCCGCCGAGATTTGCGCGACGCCGCGCGCCGACACGGTCATCATGGAGACAACCTTCGGCCGCCCGCAGTACGTGTTTCCGCCGACCGAGCGCGTCCTCGCCGACATCACCGCGTTCTGCCACGCGGCCCTAGCCGACGGCGAGGTGCCGGTGCTTTTCGGCTACAGCCTGGGCAAGAGCCAGGAACTGCTGAGCGGTCTCACGGACGCTCGTCTGCCCGTGATGCTCCACCCGCAGACGCACCGACTCACCCGCATCTACGAGGAACTGGGCATCGCTTTCCCGCCGCACCGCGCGTTCGACGCCGCCGAATCCCCGGGTCACGTGGTGATCTGCCCGCCGCAATCGCGCGCCTCCGCGTTTCTCCGGAAAATCCCTCGCCGCCGCACCGCGGCGATCACCGGCTGGGCGATGGATCCCAACGCCACCTTCCGCTACCAATGCGACGCGGCGTTTCCGCTCTCCGATCACGCCGATTTTCCCGACCTGTTGCGCTTCGTCGAAGCCGTCAGCCCGCGCCGCGTCCTCACGCTCCACGGCTTCGCGCGGGAGTTCGCCGCGACCCTGCGCGAGCGAGGCATCGAGGCTTGGGCGATCGGCGAGGAAAACCAGCTGGAGCTGGCGATAGCGCGTACGGCGTCCGTGCCGCGCATCGAGGCGGCTCCGCCTGATTGCCCTGCGCGCGGAAACAACGGTGGCGCGGACACGCCGGACGCCCTGCTGCACCTTACCGCCACCGCCGACGCGATCCACGCCGCCGCGCAACGCACGCGGAAAGTGGAGTTACTCGCCAACTATCTCGCCGTCCTGCCGGAGGAGGCGGCCGGATGCGCCGCGGTGTTCTTCAGCGCCCGGGCGTTTCCGCAGAGCGACGGCCGCACACTCGGTCTCGGTTGGGCGCTGCTGAAACGCGCGGTCCTCGATGCGGCCGGACTCAGCGAGGCGGAATACCGCGCGCAGTTCCGGCGCTTTCCCGACGCCGGTGACGCCACCGCCGCGATGTTCGCCGGCCGCCAGCCGCAGGGCGCACCGGTTTCCCTCGGGGATCTGGCGGCCTTTCTTACGGCAGTCGCCGCGGAACCGGCGCCCGCCGCCAAGCTCGAGCGCACCACCGCACTCCTCCCGCGACTCAGCCCGGCCGAGGCGAAGTACCTCGTGAAGCTTATCACCGGCGACCTGCGCATCGGCCTGAAGGAAGGCCTCATCGAGGAGGCGATTGCGCTCGCGACCGGCCGGCCCGTGGAGTTGGTGCGGGAAGCGAACATGCTGTGTGGCGATCTCGCGGTCGTGACCCGAGCCGCCCGCGCCGGTCGTCTGGGGGAGATCCAGCTGAAGGTTTTTCACCCGCTGCAGTTCATGCTCGCGAGCCCGGAACCGACGGCCGAAGCGATCCTCGAACGCCTCAACGCGCCGGTCTGGCTGGAGGAAAAGTACGACGGTATCCGCTGCCAGGCGCACAAGCTGGGCGAACGCGTGGAACTGTACTCCCGCGACCTGAAGCGGATCACCATGCAGTTTCCCGATCTCGCGCGAAGCCTCGCGGGTCTGCCGGCCGACGCGATCCTCGACGGCGAACTGCTTGCCTGGCGCGACGGCCGCGCGCTGCCCTTCGCCGAGTTGCAACGCCGGCTGGGCCGCAAGGGAGACGACTTCTTCCTCGGTGCCGAGGTGCCGGTTTCGTTCTGCGCCTACGACCTCCTATGGCTGGGCGGAGTTACTCTCCTGGGGAGGCCGCTCCGTGAACGCCGTGCCTCCTTGGAATCGATCGCCACCGGCTCCACGCCGGACTCCTTCCTGCTCGCGCCGCGCCGCGCGGCGGGCGATGCGGTGGAAATCGAGGCCGCGTTCCTCGCGGCGAAGGCGCGGGGCAACGAGGGACTCATGGCCAAGGACCCCGCCAGCCCCTACGCTCCGGGCCGTCGCGGGTTGGCGTGGCTGAAGTTGAAGAAGGCGGCCGCCACCCTCGACGTCGTGGTCGTCGCCGTGGAGTTCGGCCATGGCCGCCGGCGCGACGTGCTCAGCGATTACACCTTTGCGATCCGCGACGACGCCACCGGCCGCCTGCTCACTGTGGGCAAGGCGTACTCCGGGCTCACCGACGAGGAGATCGCGCGGCTCACCCCGCATTTTCTCGAGCGCACGCTGGAGGAACGCGGCCGGCGGCGGATCGTCGTGCCCGACGTCGTGCTGGAAATCGCCTTCGACTCGATCCAGCCGAGCGACCGCCATGAAAGCGGCTTCGCCCTGCGCTTCCCGCGCATCGCCCGCATCCGCACCGACAAGACGCCCGCGGAGATCGACACGCTCGCAACCTGCCGGCGACTCGCGGGGGCGGGACTCCCCGCCGCCGCCACCACCGGTTGAAGCAGTCCCGCCTTTGCGCGCTCGTCACACCGCAACGGGCGGGACAAGTTCACTCCGGTTACATGCTGATCCGCCCTCTTCTTTTACTGATCGCCGCCTTGCCCGCGGCGACCGCCGCCGAGCTCGCGTTCCGCGACGGGGAGAAGCTCACGTACCGCGTTTCCTGGGTGATCGTGCCGGGTGCGGGGGAAATCACTGTCAACGCGGTCCGCGCCGACGGCAGAAGCGACACGCCTCGCCTGGTCGTGACGACGACCACCACCACGCGCCGACTCGCGCGGATGCTCCTGCCCTTCGACGCGGAGGAGACCTGCGTCTTCGATCTCACGAACGGCCACCTGCTTTCGCTGCGCGAGACCAGCGTGCAGCGCGAGAAGCGGACGGAGACCGCGGTGACATTCGACCACGAACGCCGTGAGGCGACCTACTCCGGTCCGAAGTCCGCCGGAAAACCCCAGCTCCTGCGAATGCCGGACGGCGAACCCACGGATCTAATCATGGGTTTGCTGCAGACCCGCACGTGGAACCTCGCGCCCGGCGGCAGTCGCGAGGCGCTCGTGCTCTTCGCCAACGATTTCTACGAGCTCACGGTCCATCACGCCGGCACCGAGGAGGTGCGCACGCCGCTCGGCACTTTCCGCACCGCGGTGCTCGAACCGCGGATGGAGCGGACGCCGCCGAAAGGCATGTTCAAGCGCGGCAGCACGGTGCGCGTCTGGATCGCCGATGATCCCCGGCGGCTGCCGGTTAAATTCGAGGTCGAGTTCAAGATCGGGAAAGGCACCGCCGTGCTGGAATCGTACACTCCGCCGACGGCGACGAAGAGCCATGCGCCGGATCCTCGTCCTTAGAGGCGGTGCGCTCGGCGACCTGATCGTCACGCTGCCGGCTTTGGCGCTCCTGCGGCAACACTGGCCGGAGGCGCACCTCACGTTGGTCGGCAACACCACGGCGGCAAGCATCGCTCTGGCGCGTGGTCTGATCTCGGAACTCCTATCTCAACACGAGGGTCGCTGGGCGCCCTTGCACGAGGCGGGCCCCTTGCCGGGATCGTTGGCGGAGTGGCTCTCGAGCTTTGATTTGGTGCTGAACTTCTGGCCCGACCCGGACGGCGCGGTGCGGCGGCATTTCCCAACGCGCACCGGGCAAGTCTTCCTGGAGGCGCCGGCGCTGCCCCCGCCCGGAAACGGACCGGCAGCCGGCCATTTTCAAGCCGCCCTGACCCCGTTGGGCCTGCAACCGGGTCCGCTGATTTACCCGCTCCCCCCCGCGGCACCCACCTCGCGCGAACGTTCTTCGATTCTCATTCATCCCGGCAGCGGTTCGCCGCGGAAGAACTGGCCGCTGGCGAACTGGCTTCGTGTCGCATGTGAACTCCCGATCCGCCCCGTTTTTATCCTCGGCGAGGCGGAGGTCGCGCGCTGGGACGCCCAAGGTCTTTCGACCGCGGGCATCGCCACGCTCAGGGGAAAAAACCTCGAGGAACTGATCGTGGAACTGGCGGGCTGCCGACTGTTTCTCGGACACGACTCCGGCATCAGCCACCTCGCCGCCGGTTGCGGCGCCCGCTGCGTCCTGCTGTTCGGCCCCACGGATCCCGCGACCTGGGCCCCGCCGTCGCCACGGGTGCGGGTACTGCGGGAGGCAGCCGACCTTTCAACGCTCAGCCCCGAGTCGGTGCTCGCGGCCGCGCAGGCCCGCCTCGCGGATCAGCGTTCAGACTGAAGCGCCACGGCTTCGCCGCCCAAACCGGTCCGGCGAACTCAACACCTACCCGCGGCCCCGCCACGATCGTTCGCGGCGCCACCTGCACGCCACGGTCTTCGATCCAGAGTCCGGTGACTGGGTCACAAGCCGCCGCACCATTCAAATGGCGTCCGATGCCGAGAGCCCGCGTGAGCCTCCCAGGACCCGAGACGCCCTCCAGCCCGCGAATCAACACCGCCGCGGGCCAATCGGCCGGACCGACCACAAGGTTCAACATCTCATGAACGCCGTAGCACAAATACACGTACCAAACTCCCCCGGCAGCATACATCACCTCGGTACGGTCGGTACGGCCGACGCGGGCGTGACAAGCCAGGTCACGCTCACCGTCGTAAGCCTCGGTTTCGGTGATGATTCGGGACTCCATCCGGCCGTCGGCGTGCCGCCGCACCAGGTGCTTCCCCAGTAACCAGCGCGCCTGCGCGACGGTCGCGCGACGCTGGAAAACGGCGGAAGGGACAACCGAGGAAGGCACGCCACGAATCGTGCCGCGGGTCTCCCGCCCGCGCAATTCCTGCCGAACCGCGGCCACCGCCTTCCCGCACTTCCCGGCCTTCCTGTTCAAATCCGACCGCTCATTTCATCCCGAAGTAGCTACAGCTTCTCTCATTCATCCGCGCCATCCGTGAAATCCGCGGTGAAAAAAATGCGGAGCGATTCAGAGTCACCTTCGGCCGTCAGACCAACCGCATGCTCCGCGGCGATCGGCCGCGGCTACACCCGAGCCGGGCTGAATCCGTGTTAATCCGTGTCCATCCGTGGTTGCTCAAAACCAGAGACTTTCAGGCCGACGCAAGTGGAGGGACTCGAGGGCAAATCCTGCAGCACGGCCCCGGCGCTCCGCCACCGGTCCGGGCCAATTGCCCTTGCCGGTCCGGCGCGCATGACGCACCAACCCGGCGTGAACGCCGCCCTCTCGCGCGCCAACGCCCAACAGCACAAGGCCGACCTGCTTAGGTCGCTGCGCCTGGGCACAGCCGAGGGCGTGATGGCGATGCCGATCGTCACGATGTCGCTGCCGGTGAACGTGTTCATGACAGCGCTGGTCGCCAAGGCGTTCGCGTTGCCGAAGACGACGATCGGCTTGGTTAGCGCGCTGCCGTTCCTCGGCAACTTCCTCCAGATCTTCATCGCCGGCTTCCTCGCACGCTGGCGTCCGCCCAAGGTGATCTGCGTTGGCGCGGCGTCGCTCCACCTCGCGTGCTGGGCGCTGTTCGGGGTGCTGCTGCCATACATCCCGCGCAATGATCCCGGCGTGGCCGGACTCTGGCTGTCGGTCTGGTTTCTCGTCACGAGCTGCTTCGGGGCGGTGGCGGGTGTTTCCTGGAACGCGTGGATCCAGGAATGGGTGCCGTACCGCATCCGCGGAAAATACTTCGGCCGCCGCAACGGCACGCTGCAGTTTTCGACGCTCGTTTTCATGCTGGTCGCCGGCTGGTCGCTGGCGCAGTGGGACTACGCGATCCCCGTCTTCCAGGCGCTGATCGCCGGCGCCTGCGTCATGCGTGTGTTCTCGCTGCGTTGGCAATGGATCAGCCCGACCCGTGCGCGGCGCGCGCCGCCGTCGGAGCCCAGCGCGCTCGGCGAGCAACTGCGCCTCGTGCTCGGCGCGCGTTCGCTGCTCGTCTTCATCGCGTTCGGCGCGGTGTGGTCCTTCGCCGCCAATTGCTTCGGGCCATTCTACCATGTGTTCATGTTCGAACAGCTGGAACTTTCGGCATTCGACGTCGGCCTGCTCGCCACGCTCGCGCAGCTGAGCGGCGCGCTCTCGCTGCCGGCGTGGGGACGCCTGCTCGACCGCTTCGGCAACCGTCCCGTTATGGCAGTGTCGCTCATCCTCTGGCAGGTGCAGAACTTCGCCTGGTGCTTCCTCAACCTCGAGAACCGCGCCCTGCTCTACGGGATGTGGATCTGGGGCGGCGCGACGGGCGCGGGCTTCATCCTCGGCCAGTTCACGCTGCTGCTGCGCCTGCTCCCCCTCGAGGCCCGCAACCTGGCCATCGGGCTCAACCTCGCGATCACCTCGCTCGTCGCCGCGATCGCGCCCGTCACCGGCGGGCTGGTGCTCACGTGGGCGCTCGCGCGCTGGTCCGACGCCTTCGCGGTGCACCACCTGTGCTTCCTCGTGCAACCGGTGCTGGCCCTGCTCGGCTGCGCGCTGCTCCTGCGGGTGCGCGAGCCGCGCGCGAGCCCGCTCACGATGGTTTTCGGCGCCATGCGCAACATCCGCACGCTCAGCGGCGTCTTCGGCCTCGGCTTCCTCGTGAACCACGTGTTTTACCGAGCCCAACGCGACCCGCGATGACCGCCGCCCCCACCCCGCTGATCCTCACGCTCACCGGAAACCTCCTCGCGGAGCGCACCCTCGAATTCGACACGTGGTCACCCGGCGCGACGCAACGCGCCCGCGCGGAGTCGTTCCAGGTCGGCGGCAAGGGCATCAACGTCGCGCGGATGCTCCGGCGTCTCGGCGCGCCCCACACGGCGCTCTGCTTTGCGGGCGGCGCCACCGGAACCGAATGCGAGGAGTGGCTGCAAGCCCGTGGTTTTCATCACCGGGTCTTCCGCACGACTGGCGCCACCCGCGCCGGGACCGTGGTCCGCGCCGCCAACCGGCCAGAGACGACATTTCTCGGGCCTGACGTTCCGCCCGACGCGACGGCGGCCGCCGCCTGCGCGGCGTTCCTCGACGCCCAGCCTGCCGGCACGGTGCTCGCGGTGTGCGGCAGTCTGCCGGGCTGGGCGACACCCGCCTTCGCACCATTGCGCGACGCGCTCGCGCGCTGGGCCCGCCGCGCGGCGCTCGCAGTCGATACCTACGGGCCGGCCCTGGCCGACCTCGCGTCTCTCCGCCCGGACCTCGTGAAGATCAACGCGCAGGAGTTCGCCGGTCTCCCGGAAAACGTCTGCTCCGGCAGCGTTACCGGCGCATCCCGCTGGATCGTGACCGACGGCCCCGCGCCGGTGCGTGTACGCGACGCCGCGGGCGAACGGACTTTCCTGCCGCCCAAGGTCACCGAGGTTTCTCCCACCGGCTCCGGCGACGTCCTGTTCGCGTGCGTGCTCACCGCGCTCTACCAGCGAGGTGGCACCCTCGACGAGGCCGTGCGCCACGCGCTGCCCTACGCGGCGGCCAATGCCGCCCATCCCGGCATCGCGGAGTTTCCCGAACCCGCCGCCTGACGGGCAGCTCATCCCTTACCCTCAAGGATTCCCGCCATGCGCATCGCCACCCTGCTCGGCCTCTTAGCCGCTCTCACTCTGCCAGTCGCCGCCCAACCGCCGAACTTCATCGTCATTCTCGCCGATGACCTCGGCTACGGCGACGTCGGCTCCTTCCGCCGCGGCGCCGACGTGCGTACGCCAAATATCGACCGCCTCGCCGCCGAAGGCGTGCGCTTCACCGGCATGCGGGCCAATTGCACCGTGTGCTCACCTTCGCGCGCCGCGCTGCTCACGGGGCGCTTTCCCGACCGCGTGGGCGTGCCCGGGGTAATCCGCACCGCGCCTGCCAATTCCTGGGGTCACCTTGCACCGGGCGTGCCCACGATCGGCGACCTGCTCCGCCCCGCCGGCTACCACACGGCGATCATTGGAAAGTGGCACCTAGGGCTCGAGGCACCGAACCTACCCAACGACCGAGGCTTTGATTTCTTCCACGGCTTCCTTGGGGACATGATGGACAGCTACACGACGCACCTGCGGCACGGAAACAATTACCTCCGGCGCAACCGCGAGATGATCACCCCGACCGGCCACGCCACCGACCTTTTCACGAACTGGACCTGCGAGTACCTCCGCGCGCGCGGGGCCGAGGGAAAACCATTCTTCCTCTATCTTGCCTACAACGCCCCGCACTCTCCGATCGAGCCGCCCGCCGAAGCTCTAGCCCGCGTGAAGGAACGGAACCCGGGTCTGCCAGCCCCGCGCGCCGCCACGGTCGCGCTGGTGGAGCACATGGACGACGGCATCGGTCGCGTGCTGGCGACGCTCCGCGAAACCGGCCTCGAGGGGAACACGCTGGTCGCGTTCAGTTCCGACAACGGCGGCTCGCTGCCGCACGCGAACAACAACGACCCGTGGCGCGACGGAAAACAGAGCCACTACGACGGCGGTTTGCGCGTGCCCTTCATCGTCCGCTGGCCCGGCGTAGCCAAGCCCGGCACGGAGAGCACCTACGCCGGGCTCCTGTTCGATCTCTTTGCCACCTGCCTCGAAGCGGCCGGCCGGCCCGTGCCGGCGGGAACCGACGCCTTGAGCCTCGTGCCGATCCTGCGCGGCGCGGCACCGGCTACCGCCGAGCGCGAACTTTACTTCGTGCGTCGCGAAGGCGGCCCGGCTTACGGCGGCAAGGATTACCACGCGCTGGTCCGCGGCGATTGGAAGATCACGCAGAACACACCCTATTCCCCGCTCGAGCTGTTTAACCTCCGCGAGGATCCGCAGGAGAGGAACAATGTGTTCGCGCAGAACCAACGCGTCGCCCGCGAACTCCAGTCCCGTCTCGCGCTGCACATTCAACGCGGCGGCGCCGTGCCATGGCAATCGCCCCCCTCGGGCAAGTGACGTAGGTCTCGGGGCAAGTTTCGCCAACCTGCCCCGCGGGGGCAGGCGGCGGGGATCAAAATCGCTAGGCCGGGATAGTCCGCCCAGCGTGCGGTAAGGCGGGATTTTCACTTGTCGCAGCAACCCGTTGAGAGGACTGGTGTCAGGCTTACCATGAAAGCCGCGAAGATCGTCATCATCGCCCTCGGTTCACTGCTCACGCTGGTCGTCATCGCCGGCGCTGTCGCGCTCAGCTCGGGATTCCAGACCTGGGCCGTGCGCAAGGCCCTTGCGGGCCAGCCTGACCTGAATCTTGAGGTCGGCGAGGTCGCGGCCGGGTTCTCCTCGGCCACCGTCCGCGGTGTTAAGCTGAAGCAGCCCGGTCTCGCCCTTGAGGTAGGAGAGGTATCCGCCCGCTACTCGGCGTGGGCGTACATTTCGGGCGGAAAGATCGACGTGGACGAAATCGACGTGAAGGGG
>JAURJO010000109.1 GCA_030832235.1 Verrucomicrobiota bacterium | reverse complement strand
CAACCTGCCCGACCCGGCCATCATCCCGACTGAGACTAACACCTCGACCTACATCACGGCGCAGAATCCCGGCATCAAACCCTGGGGCTCTCGCAACGTCGCCCTCTCCCTCGAGTATTACCACCCGCGCGGTGTCGGCACGGTCGCCCTTCGCGGTTACCGCCGGTTTGTTTCGGACGCCTTCACCAACAAGGTACTGGCGCCGAAAGCCGCGCTCGATGTGCTAGAGCAATACGGCGTCGATCCGGACGACTATCCCGACGCTTACGTCTCAACGTTGCAGACGATTCCCGGCCAGATCGTCACCTCGGGCCTGGAGCTCAGCGGCAACGTGAAGCTCGACCCGTTCCTCCCGCCGATCGCGAGCGGCCTGCAGGTCAACTTCTCCGCCTCCCGCAGCACGATGACGGGCGGCGGCGACGCTGCCTTGGCCTTCGCAGCGCGCAACCTGTACCTGGTGCCTTATTCCGTCGGCGGCGGCCTCGCGCTGAACAAGCGCCGCTTCTCGGTCTCCGTCACCGGCAAATGGAACTCCCAGCAGCGTCTGGGCTACATCGACTACAAAACGACCAACACGGTCGACCCGGGGACGTACGAGTACCTCGCGCCGGTGCTGCGCGTTGATGCGGACCTCACGATCCACCTCACCAAAAACGCGTCGCTCTTCGTGAACGGCCGCAACGTGAACCACGTGGAGAACATCCAGCAGCGCTACAGCCCGGCCACGCCCGACCTGGCGAAAAACCTCCGGCGCCAGACCTACCAACCCGTGTGGACCGCGGGCGTGCGGGCGAAATTCTAATCCGCCGTCCCGACCTTTTTCGACTTGGGCTAGGGAGCCACCTCCGTAAGCCGGAAGAGGATCGGCACGCGCATCCGGGTATTGACCGGTCGACCGTTCTTTTGGCCCGGACGGAATTTCCAGCGCCCCACGCCCGCGACGGCCGCTTCCTCGAAGCCGGGGTGGGTGCTCTGCATCGCCATCGCACCGAGCACGCTACCTTCGGTGTCGACGACGAACTCAACCACCACGCGCCCCTCGATCGAGTCCCGCTTCAGGTTGAACGGAAACACCGGGGCCACTTGGACGACCGGTTCGGGGTGACGGTCCAGTTCCGCGATGCTGAAGATAGCACCGATGCGGGAGCGCAATTCGAGCCCCCGGCGGATGTTGTCCGGAATGACGGAGATGCGGGCGTCGCTCAGGTCCGGCTTCTCCAACAAGGACGAGAAGTCCAACGCCTGCACGAAGTCGTCGGGGCGCGGGATGCTCGGGACATCGGCCTGCATCGGCACCGGCAAGGCAAGGTCGGGCGCCGGCTCATCCCCGCTGTCCCGCGCCGGTTCATTTTCCTCTTCGAGTTCCTTCACCAAAGGAGGCGCAAGCATCACGGCGATGGCTTCCGAGGGCATCGCCGCGACCGGCGGCAACTCCGCGCGGCGCACACCGAAAACGAGAGCCAAGTGCAGCGAGGCCGAGACGGCCGCCGCGACCACCAGGCTTGAGTGAGTCGATGCGGTGGGGGGACAGCGCAGACTCTCGTAACGGTCGCACGGTTTCGGGAACGCGGTCGCGCCGGGCAATCTCTCCGGGATCACCGTTCCGGCCGGAAGTGGGAATCCTTGTGCCATGGCGCCATTCTACGTTTCACGCCTCCGCCGGGCGTCGCGAAACTTGTCCTCTGCTGCGCACCAATTGCCGTTCACCCGGCGCGCGGCCGGCGGCAAGTAATGCACAGCACTTCACACGCCGCGCGCACCATCGGCGCTTCCGCGGTCCCGACACGCCGCCAAAGATCGCACCCATACCGTCCACCATGAGCGAGAACTGGAGATCACGCGCCGTTTCCTCATCCGACGTCGTCTCGGCGGTGAAAAACGGCTTCACCCTCTTCCTGCACGGAGCCTGCGCCACGCCGCAGCCTCTGGTGGAGGCCCTCTGCGCGCGCCACGACCTCGAGGGCGTCCGGCTTTACCACCTGCACACCACGGGGCCGGCGCCTTTCGCGGAACAGGGGCGTGAACGGGAGTTCCGCTCCGTCTCGCTTTTCACCGGCGCGCCGCTCCGCCGGGCCGTGAACGAAGGGCGCGCCGACTTCGTGCCCATCTTCCTCTCCGACATTCCGGACCTCTTCTCCTCGGGCCTCGTGCCGCTCGACGTGGCGGTGCTCCAGGTGTCGCCGCCCGACCGCCACGGGATGTGCTCGCTCGGCACCTCGTGTGATGCCGCCAAAGCAGCGGCGGAATCAGCCCGTCTCGTCATAGCCGAGATCAACGAGCAGATGCCGCGCACGCACGGCAACAACGTGCTCCCGTTCGAGCGCATCCACGCCTTCATCGCCACGGATCGACCTCTCGCCGAGCACCACCCCGAGCCGGAGACCAAGGTCGAGGCGCGGATCGGCGAACTCGTGGCGGGACTGGTGGAGGACGGCTCCACTCTTCAGATGGGAATCGGCGGCATCCCCGACGCCGTGCTTTCGCGGCTCCACCACAAGCGCGATCTTGGCATCCACACCGAGATGTTCTCCGACCGCGTGGTCGATCTCGTCGAGGCGGGCGTAGTCACCAACCGCGCAAAGGCCGT
>JAURJO010000108.1 GCA_030832235.1 Verrucomicrobiota bacterium | reverse complement strand
TTCCTCACCCGCCTGCTTCTCGCCGTGCTCGGCGGCGCCGTTCCCAGTGCCGCGGAGACGCCGCACCTTGTCCTGCAGATCACCGTGGACCAGCTCCGCGGCGACATGCTGCCCCGTCATCGCGACCGGTTCGGCCCAGGCGGCTTCCGCCGTCTGCTGGACCAAGGGATCGTATTCACCGACGCTCACCACGCCGCCGCCAACACCCTGACCGCCAGCGGCCACGCGGTGCTCGTGACCGGCGCCGCCACCGCCGCGCACGGCATCGTGGCCAACGACTGGCACGACCCGGCGTCCGGCCGCTCCGTCTACTGCGTGGAGGATGAACGGTTTCCCCTCGTCGGCGGTCCCGGACGCGGCCGGTCACCTCACCGGCTGACCTCCTCGACCCTCGGCGACGAGATCGTGGCGGGTTCCAGCGGGCGCGCCCGCGCGTTCGCCGTGGCGGCCAAGGATCGCGCCGCGATCATTCCCGCCGGCCGGTCAGGCCGCGCCCTGTGGCTCTCCGACGCCACCGGCGGCTTTGTGAGCAGCACGTTTTATTACCAGGACGGCCTGCCCGCGTGGGTGGAGGAATGGAACGCCCGGCGCGTTTTCACTCGGTACCGCGACGCGGTCTGGCGGCCGCTCCGCCCCGGGAACACAACCGCAGCGGAGGCGGACCCGGCGAATCTCCACGCGCGCTTTCCCGGGGAATTGCGCCGCGTCTTCCCCCACCCGCTCACCGCCCGTTCCGACGCGGTCCTGCTAGCCTCCCTCGCCTACACGCCTTTTTCCGACGAACTCGTCGCGGAATTTGCGGCCACGCTGCTGGAGCGGGAGGGCCTCGGTCACGCGGACTTCCCCGACTACCTCTCCGTGAGTTTCTCCGCCACCGACTACATTGGTCACGCCTGGGGTCCGGAAAGCGCCGAGTACGTCGACAACCTCGCGCGACTCGACGCCACGCTCACACGTCTGTTCGAGGCCGCGGACCGTGCCGTGGGCGCCGGCCGCTGGCTTGTGGTGCTTTCGGCCGACCATGGGGTGGACGACATCCCGGAATCGCGCCTTGCCGCGGGCCGGCCCGCCGGCCGCTTCAACCCGGCGGCGCTGCTCGCCGCCGCCAACGCCGCGCTGCGGACCGAATTGCGCGTCGAGACCGACTTTATCGCGGCGTTCGTCCCGCCCGGCTTCTATCTGGCGCACGGGCGCGTCCGCGCGGTCGGTCTGGATTCCGCGGTGGTGGCGGAGCGCCTGGCGGCTCACCTCAGCGGCCAGCCGGGAGTCATGGCCGCCTATCCGCGTGCCCGGATTTTACGGAACGAGGGACTCGATCCCTCCATCGCGGCCCGGGTGCGCCGCGCCACGCATCCGGAACGATCGGGCGATGTGGTGCTCGTGCAGGCGCCACACTGGTACCTCTATCCGGACGCCGAGGGTTACGCGGCGATGCACGGGAGTCCTCACCATTACGACACGCACGTGGCGCTCGTTCTCGCCGGACCCGGTCTACGGACCGCGGTGGTGTCGGATCCGGTCGACCCCGGGGGCATCGCACCCACCGTCGCCGCGCTGCTTGGCGTGCAGCCTCCGTCGGGCTGCAGCGCTCCGCTTCTGCCCGGCGTGTTACCACCGCAAAAGTCCGGCCGCCGCTGAACCCAGGGCGCGCCCACACCGGGACCAGGGATAGAATTGACGGTAACGTAACCTGAGCGGTTTGCGGACGCTCCGCACTCCCGGTCCGCTACCATCAATGGAGGAACTGCACACACTGCCGGAATCCGAGAGAGAGACCGCCTCGCCGCGGCGCGCTCCGAACTATTTCGATTCGCCCGGCGCCGCGGCGCGCTACGCGGCACACCGCCCCGCCGGGCAGGGCTCGCTGCTGGCTTTGCTCCCGCGCCATCTAACGGGAGAACTTCCGGTCAACCGGGCACTCGACGTCGGTTGCGGCACCGGCAACTCGACGGTAGCCCTCCGCCCTTTCGCGCGCGAGGTGATCGGTTTGGATCCATCCTCGTTCATGCTGGCGCAGGCGCGCCGGATGGACGGCGTCTCGTACCGAAAAGGACATGCCGAGGCGCTACCGTTCGGTTCCGGCGAGTTTGATCTCATCACCGTGGCGACGGCCTACCATTGGTTCGATCAGGAGGCGTTCCTCGCCGAGTCCTGCCGCGTGCTGCGGCCCGGCGGTTGGCTTCTGTTGTACAAAACCGGATCGACCGGCTCGCTGCCGGACAACGCGCGTTTCGTCCTTTGGTGGCAGAACGAGTTCCGTCTCCGCTATCCCAAGGTGGCGAGAAACGAGGATCCCCTCGATGCGGACCGCGCCGCCCAGTTCGGCTTCACGGAAATCGTCCACCAGACCGGCGAGAGGCGCGTTGAGATCGAGCTCGACGAGCACGTCGGCAACCTCCTCACGCACAGCAGCGTGATCCGCGGTCTGGCCCGGCGCGGCGAGACCGTACCGGAGGCGCGTGCTTGGCTCCGCTCCGGCCTTGCACCTTTCTTCCCCGGCGGAAGTGCACTCGTGACCTTTCGCGACTGGCTGCACCTTTGGCGCCGGAGCGAGGTTCCCTGAAGTGTTCGCGTCGCGCGTCATGGAGGGTCGGAGTACCGCGCGGGCCCGGCCCTGCGGCCGGGGGGGGGACACTTGTGCAGGCGGCTGAACGGGTCGGGGCCGGAAAAATGTAACAATCGGGCGGTTGCGGGGGTAGGTAACCGGGACGAGGGTCTGACCACCCCCGTCGACCATGCCACGAAAAGACCAGCCTGCCACCGTGAAGGGTCTCTACGCCCGTATCAGCGCCGCCAAGAAGGAGGCCGAGGAGGCGAAACGTTCCGCCAAACTCGCGAAGATCGCCTACAAGGCGGCCAAGACCACGTATCGCGACGCCAAACAGGCCGCCAAGAAGCTCCGCAAGATCGTCCGCGCCCTGAAAGAGGAACTCGCCCGCCGCGCCGCCAAGGGGGCCAAGCCTCCAGCGAAGGTTGCCCCCAAGTCGCGGAAAAGAAGTCCGGTCGTGAAGCCAACCGCCCCGCCCGCCGAATTGCCAGCGGCACCGGCTGATTTGCAACCTGAGCCCGCGGCAGCTCCCAACCCGCCGGCCTCCCTGTAAGCCGCGTCCCGCCACCGGACGAACACCGCTTCGCGCGGGCCCCGAAGGCGACTAGAGGATCTCCGGGGAGATCTGCCAGCGGACAACCCAGGCGTTTCCCGATCGATCGAGCCGGAGCACCGCGCATTTCTTCAGCATGAAGTGCAGCGGCGTTGCCCGCCCTGCCACGAGAAGGGAGGCCAAGGCGGACAGATTGGGATCATGGCCGACTACCGCCACGGGGTATCGCACCTGCCGCAGCCGGTGGGCCAGCGACTGGGGGTCGTCGTCGGGCCGCAGCCCCGCCTTCTCGCAAAGTTTCGCTTTGAGTCGGAGCGCCTTCTGCAACCCCCGGGCCGTTTCCTGCGCCCTCCGCAAGGGGCTGTGCCAGATCTCCTCCGCTTCAAGGCAGCCCGTTTCCTTGAGAAAACGAGCCACCTTTCGAATCTGCCGCCGTCCCTTGGCACTGAGCGGACGACCCGCGTCGGGCGTGCCATCCTCGGCGTGCGCATGGCGTATCAAATAAATGTGCATGGTGGCGGCGCGTTTTGGCGATAACCCGAAGTCCGGTCGGTGGCGGCGCGGGAACTTCTTCAGTAAAGCTCAGGCACGATCATCTTCGCCGGGATCGGCTCGCGGCGGTAGCCGGGATGACGGACGCGCGGGGGCAGGTCGACCGACGGGTGCGTCACGGGCTGGTACGGCACCTGGCTGAGCAGGTGGTGGATACAGTTGAGGCGCGCCTTCTTCTTGTCCTCGCCCTGCACGACCCACCAGGGCGCCTCGGGGATGTGCGTGCGCTCGAACATGATCTCCTTGGCCTTGGTGTAGAGCTCCCACCGCTTGCGCGCCTCGAGGTCCATCGGGCTTAGTTTCCACTGCTTCAGCGGATCGTTGATCCGACAACGGAAGCGGAACTCCTGCTCCTCGTCGGAAATCGAAAACCAGTACTTGATGAGCTGGATGCCCGACCGCACGAGCATCTTCTCGAACTCGGGCGCCGTGCGAAAAAAGTCCTCGTACTCGTCGTCCGTGCAGAACCCCATCACGCGCTCCACCCCCGCACGGTTGTACCAGCTGCGGTCGAACAAAACCATCTCGCCGGCTGCCGGCAGGTGCGCGATGTAGCGCTGGAAATACCATTGCGTGCGCTCGCGGTTGGAGGGCGCCGGCAGCGCCGCGACGCGCGCTACGCGCGGATTCAGGTGCTGCGTGATGCGCTTGATCACGCCGCCCTTGCCGGCCGCGTCACGCCCCTCGAACACGATCACCATCCGATGGCCGGTCGACACAATCCAGTCATGCATCTTCACCAGCTCGCCCTGCAGCCGGAAAAGCTCGCGGAAATAACGGTTGCGGGCCGTTCGGGAGGCCTCCGTGCCCGCCGGCCTCTTAAGTTCTCCCGCGGCGTTGGTCTCCCAATCCTCCCGCTCCATCTCCAGTTCCTCATCGTAGTCGTCGATGAGCTCCTGCCGCACGCGGCGGATAAGTTTGTCGGACTGGGATTCAGAGGGTTTGGACATCGCGTGCGCCGGTCGGGCGATCGCAGCGGTACGGCAGCCGGAGGCGAAGGCAAGGCGCGTCACCCTTCCGGCGCCGCGGGAGGCGAAATGTAACCTGTCCGTCACACGAAACCCGCGAACCGCAGGCGCGGCGGCTGGACAAGGCAGCCGAGGGCCGCACGCTCGCGCGCATGGCCAAGGAGCGGATCTCGAAGCGCGCATACCAGAACGAGGCGCGCCGGTTGCGGCAGGAGCTGATCGAGCTCCAGCTGCAGCTGAAGCAGGCGCCGTTCAAGGTGCTGCTCATCCTCGCCGGCCCGGAAGGATCCGGCCGCGGCGAATTATTGCACACCCTGGCCGAGTGGCTCGATCCGCGCGGAGTCGACACCTTCTCGTTCCACCCGCCCACCGAGGAGGAGCGCGCGCACCCGGCACCCTGGCGTTTCTGGCGCGACCTCCCGGCGATGGGCCGCATCGGTCTCTACACCGGCTCGTGGTACACCGAGACCCTGCGGGAGGAGGCGCGCAACAAGCGGGCGCGCCGCCACCTGCTGGAGGAGGCCGAGCGCATCTGGCGTTTCGAGAAACTCCTGGCCGACGGCGGCACGCTCATCATCAAGGTCTGGCTGCACCTTTCGCGAAAGGCCCAGGGACGCCGGCTGCGCACCCTGTGGGCCGACCCGTCGACGGCCTGGCGCGTCACGGAGGAGGACTGGCAGCACCATCTCATCTACGACCGTCTCGCCGAAACCGCGCGGCTCATCCGGCAGCGGACCAGCCGCCAGGGCGCGCCCTGGACAACCATCGACGCCGCCGACGAACGCGCGCGGGACCTCGCCGTCGCCCGGCTCCTGGTCCGCCGTTTTCGCGAGCAGCAGCGGATGCTCGCGCGCCTTGCCCCGCCGAAGCCCGCGACGATCGCGAAGCCGCTGCGGCCGTCGGGTGTCAGGCGCCTCCGTGCGCTGCGCCTCGACCAGGAGATGTCGGAGCACGACTACACGACTTTGCGGGAGAAATGGCTCGGCCGCCTCAGTGCCGCGGTTCGCGCCACCCTCGCCGCCGGAAAGTCCATCGTGCTCGTGTTCGAGGGCTGGGACGCCGCCGGCAAGGGCGGCGCGATCCGACGCCTCACCAGCGCGATCGACCCGCGCGACTACCGGGTGGTGCCGGTCGCCAAGCCGACTCCGGAGGAGAAACACGCTCACTACCTGTGGCGGTTCTGGCGCGAAGTCCCGCGGGACGGCCGCGTCACGGTTTTCGACCGCTCCTGGTACGGCCGCGTGCTGGTGGAGCGCGTCGAGGGGTTCTGCCGCGCCGACGAGTGGCGGCGGGCCTACGGCGAGATCAACGACTTCGAGCGGCAGCTCACCGAGCACGGCACGGTCGTGATCAAGTACTGGCTCCACATCTCGCACGAAGAGCAGCTTAGCCGCTTCCAGGAGCGCGAGGGCACGCCGCACAAACAGCACAAGCTTAACGACGAGGATTGGCGCAACCGCCGAAAACGCCCCGCGTACGAGGCCGCCGTGGGTGACATGCTGGCGCTCACCGACTCCCCGCACGCACCGTGGCAGCTCGTCCCCGCCGACGACAAACGCTTCGCGCGCATAGAGGTTCTCCGCAGCGCCACCCGCGTGCTGGAAGGGACACTGGAATAGCCTTTGATCGCGGCCACAGTCCCCACGCGGCGCACGCGAAAACTGACCCGGGGCCTAATGACACGGCTAACGGGAAAGAGGAAGACCGGTGAGACGCGGGGTATCTAATGCCCACGAAAGCCGCGAAACACCCGAAAGCCGACGGCGGGCGAGCACTTCGTTCGGGGGCACCATATTCCAACCGAGGTTGCCCACGGAACACCCGGAACGAAACGGAAGCGCTCCGGCAAAAACCGAAACCGGGTTTTGAACCGTGAGGCCGGGAAGTTCGGGAAGGCATCGGCCTTTTTCATCATCTGCAGAGTCTGTGAACTCCGGGCTGTGCGGAACCGCCTCCGGCCGTCGCGGTTCCGGCATCTTCCGCGGCGGGCGGCCGCGGCTACACCGGTTGCGCCTCAAACCGAAGTCCCGCACGTGTCTTCGTGAGAATCTTCGTCCGATGTAGCCGAGGGCGCTCCCCTCGGATTTTAAGAAACCCCTTCCGCCCTTCCTTTGCCCGACCTCCACCGTGCGGAATGATTTTCGCTGTCCTTCCGCGGCGGGCGGCCGCGGCTACAACCAGACCCGCTGATCCGTGTTAATCCGTGTTCATCCCTGGTTGACCCCTCGCGAAGCAGTTCGGAAACGCCTCACGACCCCAAGGCTAGCCATTCTGAACGACACTTCGGTTGGGGCGGAGTCGCGCTCGGTTAATCCGTGGTTACTCACCCGCGGAGCGATTCCGGGTCTCCTAACGAAATCGAAAAATCCTTGGCGCGCGGGCGGGGGTCCTTGACCCTCCGCGGCGAATGTCCCTGCCGGAAACGCTGCCAATCACACCCTTCACGTCACCCGTGAGCGGGGAGGTCAGGCCGCCGGGCTCCAAGAGCCTCACCAACCGCGCCCTGCTGCTCGCCGCGCTCTGCCCGCGGCCGGTGCGGCTTTCCGGCGCGCTGTTCAGCGACGACACGCGGCTGATGGCCGCGGCGCTGAGCCGGCTGGGATTCCAGGTCGAATCCGACGAATCCGCGGCGACGATCACCGTCTCCGGCCAGGACGCCGCCTTCGGCCCCGGCGAAACCGACCTGTTCGTCGGCCTCGCCGGCACCGCCGCCCGCTTTCTCACCGCACTCTGTGCCGCCGCGCCCCGCGGCATCCACCGGATCGACGGCGTCCCGCAGATGCGGCGCCGCCCGATGCAGCCGTTGATCGCGGCGTTGCGCCAACTCGGGGCCGATATCCGCTGCACGGGCGAGGAGGGTTTCCTGCCGGTGGAGATCCGGGCGCGCGGACTGGATGGCGGCCGCGTGACGCTCGACGCCAGCGAAAGCAGCCAATTGCTCTCGGCGCTCCTGATGGTCGCCCCGCTGGCGCGCGGCCCGGTGGAGATCGCGCTGACGGGTTCGGTGCGCCGGCCGTTCGTGGACATGACCGCGGCGCTTCTCGGCGAGTTCGGTCAACCGCCGCCGACGTGGGTGTCGCCGGAATTGATCCGGGTCAGTCCCCAGCGAAATTTCGCCGTCGCCTCCCACCCCTACGTCATCGAGCCCGACGCCACCGCGGCGAGTTACTTCCTCGCGCTGCCGCTCGTGACGCGAGGTGCGCTGGAATTGCCGGGGCTGCACGGCCCGGGGTCAGGCCTGCAAGGCGACACCCGTTTCATCGGCGTGCTGCAAGAGGCCGGGCTCGGAGTCACCGCGAACGGCGGTGCGGTGCGGGCCGCCTTCGGCGGCGGGCGGCGGCGCGGCGTGCAACGCGACTTCAGCGGATTTTCCGACACGTTCCTCACCCTCGCGGCGATCGCGCCGTTGCTGGAGGGCAGCACCCGCATTTCGGGCATCGCGCACACCCGCAAACAGGAGACCGACCGCGTCGCCGGCATGGCGCGCGAGCTCCGGCGCCTGGGTCAGGAGGTGGAGGAGACGGAGGACTCGCTCACGATCCATCCGCGTCCCCTGCGCGCCGGTGAGACCGTCGACACCCACGGAGACCACCGTTTCGCGATGAGCCTCGGCATTCTGGGCTGCCATGACCTGCACGGCGACGGACGCCCGTGGCTCACCGTGCGTGACCCGGCGTGTTGCGCGAAGACGTTCCCGGATTTCTTCACCGTCTTGGAACACCTGCGCATCCGCTCCTCCGCCCGCCGATGACTCCGAAGACTTTCCTCATTGTGGCGATCGACGGCGGCGCGGCTTCCGGCAAATCGTCCACCTCGCGCGCGCTCAGCGCCCGGTTCAACCTCCTGCACGTCGACACCGGTTCATTTTACCGCGCGCTCACGGCGGAACTGCTTCGCGCCGGCGTGACGCCGACGGACCAATCGGCGGTGGAGTCGGCGCTCGGTCGCATCACCCTCGGCACGCGGCTCGAGGGCCGATCGGCCTTGATGGAAGTCGGCGGCCGCGTGGTACCGGAGGCCGAGATCCGCGGCCGCGAGGTCAACGCCCATGTCTCTCATTTCGCCGCTGTGCCCGCGGTGCGCGCCTTCCTCCTCGCCTACCAGCGCGGTCAGGCCGGCTTCGCTCGCGAACGTGGTTTCCGCGGACTCGTGATGGAGGGCCGCGACATCGGTTCGGTGATTTTCCCGCAGGCCGACTTCCGTTTCTTCCTCCACGCGGATCCGGCGGAACGTGCCCGTCGCCGCGCCCGCGAAGGCGGACAGGACTCCATCGCGGAACGCGACCGGCTCGATTCCTCGCGGCAGACGGCTCCCCTCGCCCTTCCGCCCGGAGCCGTCGCCGTCGACACCACGTTCAATACGCTCGAAGAAGTCGTGGAAACAATCGCGCGGCCGATCGCGGCCGCCTTGTGCGCATGAGCCGCGCGTTTCCCCAGGTGGAGATGACGCCGGTCTACGGCGTGTGCCACTACCTGCTGCGCGTGTTTTTCGAGACGTTCTTCCGCGGCCAGGCGAGCGGGATGGAAAACCTCCCGACCAGCGGCGGGTTTCTGGTCGCGGCGAATCACGCGAGTTTCATCGATCCGCCGGCGATCGGCAGCCTGATCCCCCGCCAGATCGCGTACTTCGCGCGCAAGACGCTTTGGAAACCCGGTTTCGCTTCGTGGTGGCTCGACTCCGTCGGCACGATCCCGGTCGACCGCGACGGCGGCCAGGACGTAAGCGCGATCAAGCGCGTGCTGCGCGCCTTGAAGGAGGAACGCGGCCTGATCCTTTTTCCCGAGGGAACCCGTACCCCTGACGGCAACCTGCAGCCGGCAAAGCCCGGCGTGGGCTTCATCGCGATCAAGACCCAGGTGCCGGTCGTGCCCGTGCGCATCTTCGGCTCGTTCGAGGCCTACGGAAAGGGTCGCGCCCCGCGGTTCGGAACTCCCGTGAGTGTCGTGTTCGGCGAGCCCTTGTCGCCGGCCGACTACGACGACCCCAAGGCCGGCAAGGACCGCGCGCAGGTGGCGAGCGAGCGCATCATGGCCGCCATCGCCCGCCTGCAGCTGCCGCCCGAGACGATCGTCTGAAGCGAAACGTTTCCCGCCCTCTCCAGCGGGAAACGAAGCCGGCGTGCGCCCGCTTCCTCCCAGCGGGTCACGCCCTTGGGGATCGTCACAACCTTACCTCCCCCGCGTTCGTCCTGCGGACACTTCTCGAACCCCGAAACCCATGAGAATCCCCACCCTCTTCATCGCGGCCCTTGCGGCCCTTTCCGTGATTTTCCCGGCCGGCACCGCCGCGGCCAACGCGCCCGCCGATCCGCGACCGCGCCAGGATGCCAACGGCAATCCCCTCCGCTACGCCGCCACCGGACACGTCTCGAATTACGACGAGAACAAGGTCGGTACCTACACCCTGCCCGACCCGCTCCTGTTCCAGGACGGGCGCGCGGTGCGCGATGCTTCCGACTGGACCCGCCGCCGGGCGGAGATCCGTGCCCTCTACGAGTCGGAGATCTATGGCCGCGTGCCCGCGACAGTACCCGCGGTGCGCTTCGAGGTCGTCGCGACGGATCCGACCGCCCTCGACGGTCTCGCGACCCGCCAGCACCTCGTCGGGCATTTCGGGCCCGGTCCGGACGGACCGAAGGTCAACGTGGTGCTCTACCTTCCGAAGCCGCGGGCGACGCCGGCCCCGCTGCTGGTGCAGCTGCTCTTCGGTCCGCCGCCGGGACTGGCACCCGCTTCCCCTTCACCGAAGGAAGCCAAGACTACACCGCCTCGGACCATGCCCCGTGAACATGCCCCGCTGGCGGACATCGTCGGCCGCGGCTACGCGTATGCGCTCCTGCGCTACACGGAGATCGAGGGCGACCGCGCCGAAAGCCACCTCACCGGCGTGCGCCGCCTCGCCCTGCGCCCGGGACAGGACAAACCCGCCGCCGACGAATGGGGCACCATCGCCGCGTGGAGCTGGGGTGTGAGCCGCATCACCGACTATCTCCTGACGAATCCTGCCCTCGACACGGGCCGCGTCGCCGTGATCGGCCACTCGCGCCTCGGCAAGACGGCGCTCTGGGTCGGCGCGACCGACGAGCGCTTCCGCGTCGTGTTCTCCAGCTGCAGCGGCGAAATGGGCGCGGCGCTCGCGCGACGCGACTACGGCGAGTCCGTCGACGACATGGCCGCCAACTTCCCCTGGCAGTTCGCCGGCAATTTCCAGAAGTATCCGGGAAAATGGCACACGATGCCGGTCGACTCGCACCTGCTGATCGCCCTCTCCGCCCCGCGTGCGGTGTTCGTCACCGGTGGAACCCAGGACCAGTGGGCCGATCCGCGTGGGCAATTTCTCGCGCTCGTCGCCGCAGGTCCCGTCTGGAAACTCCTCGGTCGCGCGGACCTCGGGGCAAAGGAGATCCCCGCCCTCGATACGCCGGCGATCAACGGCGACCTCGGTTTCCTCTACCACACCGGCGGCCACACCATCCTGCCCGCCGACTGGCAGGCGTTTCTCGATTTCACCGCAAGGGCGTTCAACCGGACATCCGCCACGAATCCTTAGAAAGGTCAGCGTTTGCCCAAGGGAAATCCGGAAAGGTCAAGTGGACGTCGGTTCAACGAAGCAATAAGCCGCCGATGAGGGGCCATCCCGGGAAACGCCCCACCGAAAACCCGCCTCACGCACGAAGGCGTTCTGGAATGCCTCAATAGTAACCCATCATCCGCCAGATACGCACCGCTACGTCCGGAAGTCGTATTCTTCCGCACTATTCCCCTCGGTCACACCAGCGTCCGATTTATCTGCGCCACCCGGGAAGTCCGCGGTTCAAGTTCGCTACCGTCGGAACAGCCTTCCTCCTCCGCCGGGCCTTCCTCCTTCGCCGAGCCTTCGGAGGACAAGACGGAGGACGCAGACGGAGGACAAGTCGGCCGTATGGTCGCCGGCATAGTCCGGGGTCGCCGGACCCCGGCTACAGGAGATCGAGCCGCGACACCTCGATCCCTTTGTGCCTTTGGTGTGTTTCGTGGTGGCCTCCCGATCCGTGTCCATTCGTGTCCAACCGTGGTTGCCCACCCGCGGAGCGAGTCGAGAGCCCGTAACGACCCGATCGCGTTTCGAACGGAAGGCCGGGAAGTTCGGGGAGGCTTAACGCCCGGTTCCTCATCCGCGTCATCCGCGACATCCGCGGTGAAAATCTGCCCCCGCCGGAATGGCATTCCACCGTCGTGCTCACGTTATAATCCGAGGCAGACAGCCTCGGTTACCTCGGCACTTCCTCATCCGGGTTAATCCGTGGTCGCCCACCCGCGGAGCTTGTCGGATGCGATCCGGAAAGACGTTTCGGTTGCGCCGGAGCCGAACTGGGAAATCCGCGGTAGACCCCGAGACGCCCTGAGTCGCCTCGGGCCTCAACCGGCCAATCCGGCGCGCTCGAGGAGCGCGGTGGGGTCGGGGTCGCGGCCCATGAATTCGCGGAACAGGTCGGCGGCCGGGGCGGAATTTCCGCGGCTGAGGATCGTCCGGACGAATTCCGCACCAACCGCGGGGTTGAAGAGTCCCTCGCGCCGGAAACGGCCGAAGGCGTCGGCCTCGAGCACTTCCGCCCACTTGTACGAGTAATAGCCGGCCGCGTAACCGACGGGGTCCCCGAAGATGTGCGTGAAGCGCCGCAGGATCGTCGGCGCCGGCGGTTGGGTGGGGATGAGACAGTCGGCGATCGCCGCACGCGCCGCGGCCTCGAGGTCGGGCGCGGCGGCGAACTCCGCGGCGCGCCGGTGCAGCAGCAGGTCGAGCTTCGCGAACGCCACCTGGCGCATGGTTGCGCTGGCCGAGCGGAAATTCCGCGCGGCCCGCATACGCTGAAACAGGTCCTCCGGAATCGGCGCGCCCGTCTCGTGGTGCCGGGCAAAGAGATCCAGCGCCTCGCGCTCCCAGGTCCAGTTCTCCATGATCTGCGAGGGCAGCTCGACGAAGTCCCACGCGACATTGACCCCGTTGAGCGACTTGAACTCCACCTCGCCCAGCAGGTGGTGCAGGAGGTGCCCGAACTCGTGGAAGATCGTTTCAACCTCGCGGTGGTTGAGGAGCGCCGGGCGACCCGGAGTGAGGTTGCCGCACATCAGCCCGAGGTGCGGCGCGCGGCCCTGCAGCCCGGGACCGCCCGTGATGAGGTAGTTCATCCAGGCACCGCCGCGCTTCGACTCCCGCGGGTGCCAGTCGGTGTAGAACGAGCCAAGGTGCCGGCCAGCCGCATCATGCAGGTCGTGGAGCGTCACCTCCGGATGCCAGACCTCGGCCGTGCCGGCTGGCCGCGCCGTGATGCGCACGCCGAAGAGGCGTGAAACCAGCGTGAACATGCCGTCCACCACGCGCTCGAGCTGGAAATAAGGCCGGAGCGCCTCCTCGTCGAAATCGTGCCGCTCACGGCGAAGCTTCTCCGCCCAGTAGGCGATGTCCCACGGCGCCAGCCGCGACGGCGCACCGCCGGTCCGCGAGGCACGGAACTCCTCCAACTCACGGGCGTCCTGCGCGAACCGCGTCGCGCAGCGCCTCTGGAAATCCTCCACAAACTCCAGCGCACGGCGGCCGCTGCCCGCCATCCGCCGCTGCAGGACCGCCTCGGCGAAATCGGGCTGGCCGAGCAGCTCCGCTTTCTCGGCTCTTAGCCGTAGAATGCGCGCCACCAGCGGAGCGTTGTCGTGCGGCTCCGCGGACCCGACGGCCGCGCTCGCTTGCCAAACCTGTCGCCGCAGGTCCGCGTCGTCGACGTGCGTCAGCAGCGGTTCCAGCGAGGGCTGGTGCAACGTGAACCGCCAACCGGTCTTCCCCTTGGCCTCGGCCGACCGCGCGGCCGCCGCCTTGGCGTGCGCCGGCAATCCCGCGAGACGATGCTCCTCCTGCGGCGGCACGACCATCTCCCAGGCGTTCGTGGCATCGAGGACGTTCTCGGAATATTTCTGCGTCACTTCCGCAAGTTCGCCTTGGAGGGCCTCCAGCCGGGCTCGCTTCTCCGGCGAAAGATCCGCGCCGGCCTCGCGGAAATCCCGGCACGTCTCCTCCATCAGCCGCCGCGCCACCCCGACGACACCCGCCGCCGCGGGCGACTCCGCGAATGCCTTCAACCGCCGCCACAGGGGCGCGCTAAGCGGGATGCGCGCATAAAACGCCGTGACCTTTGGCAGCACGCGGTTGTGTGCCTCACGCAGCTCGGGCGAGTCCGCCACCGACTGCAGGTGGCTCACCTTCGCCCAAGTGCGGTTCAGCGGCTCCGTCGCCGCCTCCAATGCCGCGAACGTGTTCGCGAAGGTCGGCGCGGTTACCTCCGCCGTGATCGCGTCGAGCGAGGCCTGTGCGCGCGCCATCGCTTCATCCACCGCCGGCTCCACCTGCGCCGGCGTCATCGATGCCCAGCGGATCGCGAACTCGTCGCCCAAAAAAGGATTCTGCATGCGCCGCGGACAAACCCGTGCGGCGTCCGCGTTGTCAAACCGCAATGGGCCCGGCGCCGCG
>JAURJO010000107.1 GCA_030832235.1 Verrucomicrobiota bacterium | reverse complement strand
GGCGGCACGGCGCGCGCCGCGACCGCTCACAGCGAGCTTTGCCAGGGAGACACCCACGGTGCGGAGGCGCTGGCGATGCAGACGGATTCCGAGCGGTTGCTGGTCGCCGGCGTGGAGCTCGCCCGGGAGACGTGGGCGGAATTCTCCCGGGACCATGGGAAGACGTTTGACCGCATCATCTGCCACCAGGTCGGCTCGGTGCACCGGCGGAAACTTTACGAGACCCTCGGTCTGGATCTGGCGCGGGATTTCTCAACCTTTGAAACCTTGGGCAACACCGGCTCGGTGGCCTTGCCGGCGACGCTAGCGCTGGCGGCCGAGGCCGGAGCGGTGAAACCAGGCCAACGCGTGGGGCTCCTGGGAATCGGCAGCGGGCTGAATTGCCTGATGCTCGCGCTGGAATGGTGACCACGACGCAGATCCCAGGCTGGTTGCGGGCAGAGTACCCGTTCTCGCCGTGCCGGCACCGTCTGCCGGATGGAACGCATCTCAGCTTCCTCGACGAAGGACCGCGCGCATTGACGGCGGTCGTGATGGTGCACGGGAATCCGACGTGGTCGTACTACTACCGTTACCTGGTGCGAGCGCTGGCGCCCACGCGTCGCTGCGTGGTGCCGGACCACGCTGGCATGGGGTTCTCGGATAAGCCCGAACATCGCCCTTACACGCTCGCGCAACGCATCGCGGACCTGGAAGACCTGATCACTTCGCTCAAATTAAAGCAGGTCGATCTCGTCGTGCACGACTGGGGTGGGGCGATCGGCCTGGGTTTCGCGGGACGTCACCCGGAAATGGTTCGGCGCCTGGTGATCCTCAACACGGCCGCGTTTCCGGATAATCGCATTCCCGCACGGATCGCGCTTTGCCGGGCGCCGTTCCTCGGTCCCCTGATCGTGCGCGGCTGCAACGGTTTCGCCTGGCCGGCCACGTGGATGGCGATGGGGCGTCGCGCGCTCAGCGCGGAGGAGAAGCGTGGTTACCTTTTTCCGTACAGCTCATGGGCGGATCGCGTGGCGGTGAATGCGTTCGTGCGCGACATCCCGATGGACACCGCGCATCCGAGCTACCCGACGCTTTCGGCGGTGGAGGCGGGGCTGGAGGGGCTCCACCGAAAAGACGCGCGGATCATCTGGGGTGGTCGCGATTTCTGCTTCAACGACCACTTTCTCGAACGCTGGCGAGTGATTATCCCGGGCGCCTCGGTGCACCGCATCGCCGACGCTGGGCACTACGTGCTGGATGACGCGCGCGAGGAAGTCGTGCCGCGGATCACCGCGTTTCTGGCGCAGGAGTGACCGCCGGCAGTCGGCCGTGGAGTTCGCCGAGCTCCCGAAGGTAGGGAGCGGACTGCGTGACGAGCCGAGCGAGTTGTTCCGGGCGATAACGCCAGGTCCAGTTGCCCTGACCGACGCCGGGGGTGTTGAGGCGAGCCTCGCTGCCGAGGCTCAGGAGATCGGGCAGCGAGATGATGGCGAGCCGCGCGACGGAGGCGTAGGCGGAGCGGATGAAATCCCAGCCGATCTCACGCCCGCTGACGCGCAGGTAGCGGCGGACGTGGTCGCGCGTGCGCTCGTCGGTGGTGGCGTACCAGCCGAGGGTCGTGTCGTTGTCGTGGGTACCAGGATACACGACCGAATTGGCGACCTGGTTGTGCGGCAGGTAGGCATTGTCCGCGCTGCCGCCGAACGCGAATTGCAGTACGGCCATTCCGGGCAGGCCGGTGGCCTCGCGCAGGGCGACGGTTTCCGGGGTCAGCAGGCCAAGGTCCTCGGCGATAAGCCGGGCGTCGGGCAGGGCGGCGCGAACGCGTCGGAAGAAATCCAATCCCGGGCCGGGAACCCACGCGCCGACGCGCGCGTTAGGGCGGCCGGCTGGGACGGACCAGTAGGCCTCGAAGGCTCGGAAGTGATCGATGCGGGCCACGTCGCAAAGTGCGAACGCGGCCCGGAGCCGCCTAAGCCACCACGAGTAACCGTCGCGAGCGTGGGCTGCCCAATCGTAAAGAGGGTTACCCCAGAGTTGACCGTCGGCGGAAAAGTAGTCGGGCGGCACACCGGCCACGGCGATCGGCCGGAGCGAGGCGGGGTCGAGTTGGAACAGGGATGGGTTCGCCCAAACATCGGCGCTGTCGAGCGCCGTGAAAATTGGAATGTCGCCGATGATGCGGATCCCGCGGGATTCGGCGGCCCGACGCACCGTCCGCCACTGGGCAAAAAAGATATGCTGAATGAACGCGTAACCTTCGATGCGGGTGGAGAGATCTCGAGGGAGGCGGGATCGAGTGGCGGCGCGATGGTCGCGGGCTTCGGCGGGCCAATCCCACCACGGCTCTCCGTGGAAATGATCCTTAAGGGCGGAAAAAAGCGCGTAGCTATCCAGCCAAGCGGACTCGGCGTGGCGGAAGGCGGAGAAATCACCGCAGCTGGCAAGGGCGGGCCGGCCCTGACGGACCCATGCCGCGTGAGCGGTGAAAAGGAGTGATAACTTGATTTGCCAGAGGCCACCGAAGTCGACGCGGTCGGTTGGAAGGGCGTGACACTCTTTGAGTTGGTCAGGTCCGAGTAGTCCGGCGGCGACGAGCGGCTGGAGATCGATCAGGTAAGGATTACCTGCGAAGGAGGAAAAGCACTGGTAGGGCGAGTCGCCGAATCCGGTCGGACCAAGCGGGCATGTTTGCCAATAGCTGAAGCCGGCAGCTCGGAGAAAATCGAGGAACTGGACCGCGTGAGAGTCGAGTGTGCCGATTCCCTGGGCACTGGGGAGGCAGGTGGGGTGCAGAAGGACACCTGCGGCGCGGTGGTCGAGCCACGAGAACGGGAGGGAGTCTGGGACTGATTTCTTCACCGAATCCTACTTAACATAATGTGTATTGTGCGAGTGCCAACCCTAGAATCCAATAGTCCCAACCAATCATCACTTAGCCGGACCCCAGTGGCTGGTGAACGGATAATAGACCAGCACAGGGCGACCAATCACATCCTTCGCAGGAACCGTGCCCCAATATCGTCCGTCGGCGCTGTTGGCTGAGTTATCTCCCAGCGCGAAATACTCGTCCCTGCCCAGCTTCACCTTCCGACCTGCCGAAAGCAGACCCTCGTATCGGTAACCCACGTAGTTTCCGTCCTGCTTGGCGTTGGCCGCGAACACCGGCGATCCCTCCGTCGGCTTGCCGTTGGTGAATAGCCCGAAACCACGGATCTCTAGTGTCTCCCCCGGAACGCCCGCCAGGCGCTTGATGTAATACTGATCCCCGTAAACCCGCGCGATGCCCTCGATGTTTCCGGTCCGGAACACAAAACCGCTCCCGACCGCCGGCGGCACGAAATGGTAGCTCATCCGGTCCACGAAGAGTTGGTCGCCGGTGAGGATATCGAAAGCCATCACGCGCTCACCCTCGCGAACCGTTCTCCCCGTGCGAAGCAGGCGGATCCGACCGCCGTCGAGCGCCGGCGCATCCGCCTGACGCGCCAAGACCCGGGCCAAATCAACACCGCCCGGTTCGTGCGAAGGCGTCGCGTTCGGGAAGAAGCAGTCCCGCACGGCCCACTCGAAATCAAAATCCATCGGAACGCGGACGGTGGCCGGTTTCCCGCCCACGTAGATTGCGTACTCCTTGAAGGTCGTCGGAAGCACCAGCCAACTGCGCCCGGCAACCTCACGGTAAGGGATGGAAACCCGCGGGCCACCGGCACCGACTGGGATCATCACTTCCCCCGCCGCCGGAGCATCCACTCGCTTCGGTTGCGCGCCAAAAGCCGCAAACCGCACCGCGTTCATCAGGTAGCCCGGCTCGTCGTCCTTTCGCGGGAACGCCTCGGGCGTCATCCCGTTGTAAGTCGGCCACATCGAGTTCGTCGGAATCTTGAAGGGCTGCAGGAAGTACGTGCGGATCCCGAGGATCACGATCGCGGCGACGAGGAAGAATTCTACATTCTCGACCAGCGACGACTTCGGGTAGATCGCCCCACCCGTTCGCCGCAGCACCTCCTCGAGCCGCTCGATCGCGAGCTTCAGCTTCTCCACGCCCGCCTTCTCCCTCACCAGGGCCTTCAGCCCGGCGGTTTCGGAGCGCAGCTCGGCCAATTGCGAGGCCGGCAGCACGTCGCGCCGGTAGTGGTACACCTTGTCCGCCAGCTCGAGCCAGTTGCCGGCGTTCTCGCGCATCTTGCGTTCAGCGGAGGCGAAGATTCCGAACATGGCGGGAAGAAACGGCGGATATCAGTTGTTTTGCAGCACCTTGATGAAGGCGTCGGGCGGGATCGAGACCTTCCCGATCTGCTTCATCTTCTTCTTACCTTCCTTCTGCTTATCGAGCAGTTTTCGCTTTCGGCTGATGTCGCCGCCGTAGCACTTCGCGGTGACGTCCTTGCGCATCTCGCGGACGTTGTCGCGCGCGATGATCTTGCCGCCGATGGCGGCCTGGATGGCGACCTTGAACATCTGCGGCGGGATGATCTCGGCCAGCTTCTCGCAAAGCTCGCGGCCCTTCGACTCGGCTTTCTCGCGATGGACGATGCTGGCGAACGCGTCGACGGGGTCTCCGTTGATCAGGATCTCCATCTTCACGAGATCCGAAACGCGGTACTCGCCCAGCTCGTAATCCATCGAGCCGTAGCCGTGCGTGATGCTCTTCAGGCGGTCGTTGAAATCGACGAGGATCTCGTTGAGCGGCAGCACGCATTTCAGCATCACGCGGTTCATGTCCAGCGTGTCGGTGTGGTCACACGTGCCGCGCTTCTCCATGATGAGCGCGAGGATGTCGCCCATGCTGTCGTTGGGGATGATGATGGACGCCGTGATCGTGGGCTCGCGGATCTCGAGGATTTCGCCCGGATCCGGGAGGTTCACCGGGTTGTCCATCTCGATCAATTCGCCCCCGTGGCGAACCACGTGGTAAACGACACTGGGATACGTGGAGATGATCTCCACGTCATGTTCGCGACGGATGCGCTCCTGGATGATCTCCATGTGGAGCAGCCCGAGGAAGCCGCAGCGGAACCCGAAGCCGAGCGCCACCGAGCTTTCCGAGGAGTACACGAACGCGGAGTCGTTCAGCCGCAGGCGGCCGAGCGCGGCCTTCAGCTTCTCGTAATCGCCGCTTTCCAGCGGGTAGAGGCCGCAGAATACCATCGGGCGGACTTCCTTGTAGCCCGGGAGCATCTCCGTGGCCGGCTTCTGCGCGAGCGTGATGGTGTCGCCGATCTTGATGTCGGCCGTGCTCTTGATGTTGGAAACAACGTAGCCCACGTCGCCCGCGCGCAGCACGTCGATCTTCTCCATCTTGGGCGTGAAGATCCCGACCTCCTTCACCTCCGACTTAACGCCGTTGCTCATGAGGAGCATCTGGTCGCCGGCCTTGATCGCGCCGGAGAAAACCCGCACGTACGAGATCACGCCGCGGTAGGAATCATAGAGCGAATCGAAGACGAGCGTCCGCACCTGCGGGTAATCGCCCCAGCGAGGCGGCGGTACGCGCGCGACCACCGCCTCGAGGATATCCTCGATGCCGATGCCGGACTTGCCGCTGGCGAGGATGGCTTCCTCGGCGGGGATCGTGAGGATGTCCTCCAACTGACGGGTGCAAAGCTCGAGGTTGGCGCTCGGCAGGTCGATCTTGTTGATGACCGGGATCACTCTCAGCTTCTGGCTGAAAGCCAGGTGGGCGTTCGCGACCGTCTGGGCCTCGACGCCCTGCGCGGCGTCGATCAGCAACACGGCGCCCTCGCATGCCGCCAGACTGCGGGACACCTCGTACGAGAAGTCCACATGGCCCGGGGTGTCCATCAGGTTGAGTTTGTACACCTGACCGTCCTTCGCGTGGTAACGCATCGTGACGGGGTGCGACTTGATGGTGATGCCGCGCTCCTTCTCGAGGTCCATCGCGTCGAGGTGCTGGTCGGTCAGCACGCGCTGTTCCACGGTGTTGGTGTACTCGAGCAGGCGGTCGGAGAGCGTCGTCTTCCCGTGGTCGACGTGCGCGATGATGCAGAAATTACGGGTGAGGCTGGCAGCAGACATTGGTTCAGGCGCTGACGTCGGTGAACTCGGCGAAACTGCGCACCGTCCACGTTTTTTCCGTGCGACGCGCGAGGCCGGCGAGCACCCCACCCGGTCCCAGCTCCCAGAATTGCGAAGCACCAGCGGCGGCCGCGGCGCGCATGCAATCCTCCCAGAGGACGGACGAAACAACCTGCGAGACCAGCGCGGCCTTGATCGCGGCCGGATCCGAGATCGCGGCGCCGGTGGTGTTGGTGAACACAGTAAAGAGCGGAGCGGCGAACGGGATTGGAGCGAGGAATGCCGCGAACGCGGCGCGGGCCGGCTCCATGAGACGGGAGTGATAGGCCCCCGCGACATTGAGCGGCATCACCTTCTTCATGCCGCGCTCCCTCGCACCGGCGACGGCCGCGGCGATACGCGTCTTCTCGCCGGAGATGATGATCTGGCCCGGCGCGTTGAAGTTCGCGGCCTCGACGTCGAAGTCGCGGCAAAGCTCGGCCACCTTGCCCCGCTCCTCGCCGATGACCGCCGCCATGCTGCCGGAGGTCGCCTCGCAGGCCTCCTGCATCAAACGACCGCGCTCGGCCACGATCCGGAGCCCTGTGGCGAAATCGAAGACACCCGCCGCGCAATACGCGGTCAGTTCACCTAGGCTTAGTCCCAGCGCCATTGTGGGTTCGCCGGCGGGGATTTTTCCCGCCTCCCGCAAGGCCGCGAGGCTCGCCAAACCGTGCGTGAACAAGGCGGGTTGGCAGACCTTGGTCTGCGTGAGTTCGGTGTCCGGCCCGGTGAAACTGACACTCCTCAAGTCCCAACCCAACAGCTGGTTGGCTTGGTCGTACAGCGCGCGGGCGGCGGCCGAGCCGTCGCAAAGCGACGCCCCCATGCCGACCTTTTGAGCTCCCTGGCCCGCGAAAAGTAGTGCCAACGCCATGATGAAACGGACCACAGAAGCGCGTGGGGGGCGGAATCCAAGCCCTAAAAACGTTTCAGCTGCCGGTAGAGCTTATCGTCGGCGATGGGACGCACAAATTCGGGCACCGCGCCCCTCGGATTGGGCGCCACGGGGGGCGCGATCGCTGGCGGTGCCGGAGCGAAAGCAGCGTTCAGTTGGCTCGACTCAACCGGGGCCTGCGCGGCTGGACGCGTGGTCGAGATCTCCCCCCGTAGGAATTGGAGAAAGGGGTTTTCCGCCGTCCGCCCCGGGCTGCCTGCGGAGTCAGGTCGGAGCCCGCGGCCACCGAAGAGCGAAGCCAATGCCGGGTCCCCCGGACGCGCGGCTGCCACCGCGGAGGAGATGTCCGACGCCTGCGGCGAAACATAGTCGGCGGGCTTGGCGGCGCCGGTCTCGCGCGGGGAATTGATCGTGGACTGCAGCAGCGCGAAGTCCTGCGGAGAGACCCAATCCTTCAGGTAACGGGCGAACGGGTTAACCTCCATCTCCCGCTTTCGCTCCCCGTCGCGTTCAGGCTCGTCGCGCCTGGGTTCACGCGCGGTCTCGCGTGCCGATGAAAGGCCCTCGCGTTCACGCCCCTCGGTCTCCGATCCGTTTTCATCCCGAAGCATTTCGCGACCGGGGCGCTCCGCCCTGCCCTCGCTTTTTCCTGAGTATGCGGCGGGCTTCGTTTCCATGGCCTCCACCAGCCAGTTTCGGCCCGGCTTCTCCACCCCGGCGCGCGCTTCCGCCCGCGGGGTTGGCAGCGGTGCGGTCGGAGTAACCGGCATCGGCATTGGCGGAATCGCGTTGCGCAGGTCGCGCAGGCCGCCGTCGACCTCCCTGATCCGTCCGCCCTTGGTCGCCTCGAGTTCGCGCTTCGCCTGTTCAAGCGGCGCCGCGGCGGGAGTCGCATCGGACCCTGCGGTTGTCTGGGCGTCGACCGAAGCGATCGTGAGCGAAACGAGCGGCGCCAGGAGCGCCCGCATGCGCCGGGGCCGGCTCACGTTTTGATGAAGATCCCCTTCATGTTCATCTCCAGTTGCTGTGGATTCGGGGAAAACTTGAGCGCATCCGGCTTGCTGACCTTCCCTGCTTTCCAAAGGCGGTAGAGGTCCTTGTTGAAGGAGAAGGTAGCGCTGTCCGCGTTGCTCTCCAGCAGTCCCTGGATCTTCTCGTTCTGCCCCTCGAGGATCAGGCTGCGCACGGTGGCATCCGCGACGAGAATCTCGTTCGCCGGAACGCGGCCGTTGCCGTCCGCCGTCGGCACGAGCTTCTGGCAGATAAAGCCGCGCAGCGAGCCGGCGATGGCGCGACGCGCCTGTTCGACTTCCTCCGCGGGAAAGAACTCGAACAACCGGGTCATCGACTGCGCCACCGTCGCCGCGTGCATGGTCGAAAGCACCAGATGCCCCGTTTCGGCGGCGGCGATCGCGGTCTCGAAGGTTTCGCGGTCGCGCATCTCGCCCACGAGGATGATGTCCGGATTCTGCCGCAACACCGCTTTGATCGCCAGTTGGAAGCTCGGCACATCGAGACCGATTTCCCGCTGCTGGAAGACCGACTTGTCGTCGACAAAGGTGTACTCGATCGGGTCCTCGATGGTGACGATGTGCCGGTCGAGGTTGTGGTTAATCCAATTGAGCATCGCCGCCATCGTTGAGCTCTTGCCCGACCCCGTGGCTCCGCAGATCAAAAGGATGCCGTCCTTAGCCTGGGCCAGTTTCACCAGCGACTGCTCGGTCTGGCCGAGACCCAGTTGCTCGAACGTCGGCACCGAATCCTTGATATGACGCAGCACCACGCTCACCTGGCCGCGCTGGTGGAACGCGTTCACGCGGAAGCGTCCGACCCCTTCGGCGGCGTAGGCGAAGTCAACCTGCCCCTCGTCGGTCCAGTTTTTCCGGAAAACCGCCGGCACATGCTCCACAACGAACGCCTCCGCGGTCGCGGAGGAAATGGGATCCATCTCCACCCCCTCTAGTTTTCCCGCGCGGCGGACGTAGCCCGGTTTGCCCGCCTTGACGATCACGTCGCTCACCTTGCTCTCCACGGCGAGACGCAACAGGTCGTTGAACAATTCCGTGTGCGGCGTCGGCGACGCGGGTGCGGTCATGGGGAAAAAAGCGTTGCGGAGCAACTAGGTCGCCGTGCTTTGTTCGGCAAGGTTTCATTGCCCGACATCATGCCACGACGCCCGCTCACCGGCACCATCACCGCCCTCGCCACCCCGTTCCATCGCGACGGGAAGGTCTCCTATCCGGATCTGCGCAAACTGATCGCGCACCAGATCCGCGGCGGGATCAGCGGCCTCGTCCCCGTGGGAACCACGGGGGAATCCCCCACCCTTTCCCACGAGGAGCACATGGAAGTGGTGCGCTTCACGGTGGCCGAGGCCAAGGGACGTGTGCCGGTCATCGCCGGCACCGGCTCAAACTCCACGCAGGAGGCGCTGGAGCTCACCCGCCTCGCCCATGAAGCCGGCGCCGACGCGATGCTCGTGGTCGCACCCTACTATAACAAGCCGAGCCAGGAGGGACTGTTCCGTCATTTCGCCGCGCTCGCCGAGTGCACCGACCGGCCGATTATCCTCT
>JAURJO010000106.1 GCA_030832235.1 Verrucomicrobiota bacterium | reverse complement strand
CGCTGCAGGGCGCCGCACTGGGGGTATTCCTCGCGCTGGATTTCTTCCACTGGTTCATCTTCTGGGAGCTCAGCCTCATCCCCGCCTATTTCCTGATCAAAATCTGGGGCGGACCGGGTGCGACCCGCGCGGCCTACCAGTTTGTGATCTACACCCTCGGCGGCAGCGCGTTCATGCTGGTTGGGTTCGCCTCGCTGTTCAATGCGGCCGGCACCTTTGATTTTCAGCAGCTCGCGCAACTCGGCGCGGACGGCTCCCTCGCCCGAAAGCTCGGCGGCGGCGGCTCGTGGTGGCCGCAGGCGGTGTTCCTTGGCGTGTTGCTCGGCCTCGCGGTGAAGGTCCCGCTCTGGCCGTTCCACACGTGGCTGCCCCCGGCGTACGCCGAGGCCCCGACCGGCGCCTCGATGTTCCTGACCGGCGTGATGTCGAAGATGGGCGTCTACGGTTTCCTGCGCATCCTGTGGCCGATTTTCCCGCGCGAACTGCAGGCGGCCGCGCCTTGGCTTCTGGTCCTCGCGCTCGGCGGCGTCGTGTTCGGCGCGTGGGCGGCGATGCGCCAGACCGATTTGAAGCGGATGGTCGCCTACTCGTCGGTGAACCACCTCAGCTACTGCCTGCTCGCTCTTTTCGCGGTGGCGCAGTCGAGCAGAGGGCCCGGCGCGGTCAGCGAGGCCGCCACCGCTGCGTTGAGCGGTACGCTCCTCCAGATATTCAACCACGGGCTCTCGGCCTCAGCCTTGTTCCTCTGCGTGGGTTTCCTCGAGGACCGCTCCGGCGGCCGGCGCGGACTCGATGACTTCGGCGGTGTCCGTACCGTCGCTCCCCTCTTCGCGGCGCTTACCGGCGTGGCGATGTTCTCGTCCCTCGGCCTGCCGGGACTGAACGGGTTTGTCGGTGAGTTTCTCATCTTCCGCGGTGTCTTCGGACTCGCGCCGTGGGCGGCCGCAACGGCGACGCTCGGTCTCTTGGCGACGGCCATCTTCCTGCTGACCTTCTGGCAGCGGGTGTTCCACGGGCCGGTGGCGGGAGCCACGCCGGGCTTCCGGGATCTGACGCTCGCAGAGGCCGCCCCGCTGCTACCGGCGACAATCCTGATGGTGATCCTCGGCGTCTATCCGCAGCTCCTCGCGGGGTTGATCAACCCGCTCGTCACGGCCTGGGCTGGCCACCTCACCCCGCCATGAACGCGTTGCCGTGGACCATCGTCTTCTCGTTCGCGGGCGCGATCCTCGCGCTGGTCGCGGGTACGCGCTCCGCGGCGCTCGCCCGGCGCGTCGGCTTGACGGCTGCGCTCGCCGGACTGGCGGCAACCCTGCTGGCCGCGACGCGTTTCACGCCGGGCCCCGGTCTGCAGACGATCCTGGACCTGCCGTGGATCCCTCAGCTGGGCGTCCGGTGTCACCTCGCCGCCGACGGCATCAGCCTGACGCTGGTGGTTCTGACCGGAATCGCCGCCACGGCGGGGGTGCTGTTCTCGTGGAACATCGAGGAGCGGGCGGGAGAATTCTTCGCGCTCTACCTAACATTGATCGGCGGCGTGTATGGAGTGTTTCTCAGCGCGGACGCGCTCCTGCTCTTCGTCTTCTACGAGATCGCGATCGTGCCGAAGTATTTCCTGATCGCGAGCTGGGGCTCCACGAACCGCGAGTATGGCGCAATGAAGCTGGTGCTCTACTCGTTCGCCGGCAGCGCGCTCGTGCTGGGCGGGTTGCTGTGGGCCTTCGCGGCCGCGGGCGGAAAAAGCTTCGCGCTGGCCGATCTCGCAGCGGCCGCGGCGCGCTTTCCGAGAGGCGACCAACTGGCGATGTTCGGGCTGCTGTTCTTCGGTTTCGCGGTGCTGGCCGGCCTGTTTCCCTTCCACACCTGGGCGCCGACCGGCCATGTCGCCGCGCCGACCGCCGCCTCGATGCTGCTCGCCGGGGTGGTGATGAAACTCGGGGCCTACGGATGCCTGCGCGTCGCGATGCCGCTCTTTCCCGAAGCGCTCGCATGGTGGCAGCCGGCCATCGCATGGCTCGCCATCGCCGGGATCCTTTACGCGGGTCTGGTCGCGCTGGTGCAGGACGACTTCAAGTTCGTCATCGGCTATTCGAGCGTGAGCCACATGGGCTTCGTGCTGCTCGGGCTGGCCGCCGCCACTCCGCAGGCGGTCGGCGGCGCGGTCCTGCAGATGTTCTCCCACGGGGTGATCGCCGGTCTGCTCTTCGCCGTCGTGGGTCGGATCGTCTATGAGCGAACGCACACGCGCCGCCTGGACGCGTTGCAAGCCATGCCCCTGCACCGCCTGCTGCCGTTCGGCGCCGTGGTCTTCGTCCTGGCCGGGATGGCGTCGATGGGCATGCCCGGCTTCAGCGGTTTCCCCGCCGAGCTCGCGATCCTCATCGGCACCTGGAAAGTCTCACCGCTCTGGGCGCTCTTCGCCGCCGCCGGAATCCTGGTCGCGGCCGCCTTCACCCTGCGCGTCGTGCAGGTCTCGTTCTTCGGCCACACCGCGCCCGTTTCCGATCCGGCTCCCGCGGATGATTACCCGTTCGCTCCGGTCTCGTGGCCGGAGAAGGCGGGCGCGGCGCTGCTGCTCGCGTCAACGCTCCTGATCGGGCTGCGGCCGGATCTTCTGCTGAATTGGATCACACCCGCGCTGCAGTCGCCGCTCATGCAAGCTGCGCTGAAGGGAGGCCGGCCGTGAACAACCTTTCTTACCTCGAACTGTGGCGGGCGCTCCTGCCGGAAGCCTGCCTCACGCTCGGTGCCCTCCTCGTGCTCGCGGTTGACCTCGCCACCCCGACCGGCCGGCTGGCCGGCGCGCGCCGCGGCGTCGCCACCGCCGTGGCGCTGATTGCTCTTGCTGCCGCCGCTTGGGCCGCGGTGCGCGCTGGGACGGGCGGCCCGGCGTTCGGCGGGGTGTTCGCCCTTGACCGCCTAACACTCATGGTGCGCCTCGGCGTGATCGGCCTCGCCCTGCTGACGGTGGCGCTGGCAGGCAACCTCTCCCGCCTCGCCAACGCGGCTGAGTATCTCGCCCTCATTCTGTTCGCGACCGCGGGCTTCACGCTGATGGCGGCGTCGAACCAACTCCTGATCGCCTTTCTCGCGCTCGAGCTCGCGAGCCTGTCGCTCTATGTGCTGGCCGGTTTCGACAAAACGCGCCCGGAATCCGCTGAAGCGGGTCTGCAAT
>JAURJO010000105.1 GCA_030832235.1 Verrucomicrobiota bacterium | reverse complement strand
TTGGGTTTCCGCCCTACCCCGGCGCGAGCCGGGAGCGGGCAAAATGGATTTCGATTAAGGGAATCAGACCGCCGGAGCGGCGGGCTGCTCTTTCTTGACCTTGGCGTCGAGCACGCGGACGAAGGCCGCGGCGTTTTGAGTGAAAAGTCCGAGCAACTGCGAACGCAGCGCCTCAAAGGAAGGCAGGTCCGCGATCTTGGAGAGATCAGCAGCGCTCACGAGCTTTCGCTCCAGCACGCCCACCTTGATCTCAAGCTTCTGCTTCTCCTCGAAGAACTTCTTAAGGATCTTGGCGACGCCAGCGGAATTCTGTCCTCCGACCACAACGGCGGTCGGCCCCGAAAGAGAGGCGTCGATCTCCGGAAGCCCCAGGGCTTTCGCAGCGACGCGCAGCGAACTGTTTTTCACGACGTGGAACTCAGCCTTTTCGGCCGCAAGTCGCTTCCGCAGCTCCGCCGTGTCGGCGACCGTCACCTTGGAAAAATTGGCGAGTATGACGTATTCGGACTTGCGAAGGTGCGACTCGACCTCGGCGATCAGGTATTGTTTTTCAGCTCTCATGGTCGGTGTCCTCAGTATTTGCTGAACTCGGTGGAGGCCACCTTGACTCCTGGGCTCATGCTCGAGGACAGGGTGACGCTTTTGATGAACTGTCCGCCCTTGAAGGTAGAGGGCTTCGCACGGCCGACCGCCTCAAGCACGGTGGACGCGTTCTCCAGCAACTGGGCGGGCGTGAATGAACGCTTACCGACGCCGACTCCAATGTTGGCGGTCTTGTCCATTTTGAACTCAACGCGGCCGGCCTTGACCGCCTTGATTCCGCTTACAATGTCGTCGGTAACAGTACCGGCCTTGGGATTCGGCATGAGCCCCTTCGGGCCGAGCACGCGGGCAAGGGTGCGGACCTGCTTCATCGCCTCGGTCGTCGCGATAGCGACGTCGAAGTCGAGCCAGCCCTCATTGACCTTCTGCATCATGTCCTGCAGACCGGCAAAATCCGCGCCGGCCGCGGTGGCCTTTTGCGGGTCGTCGGTGAAGACCAGCACACGCACCTTCTTGCCGGAGCCGTTGGGCAGCGGTGTCGTTCCGCGAACGTTTTGCTCGCCGGAAGCGGCGTCCACGCCGAGGCGGAAGGAAAGTTCGACCGTCTCGTCGAACTTCGCCTTGGGGAATTTGCTGAGGATTTCCACCGCCTCTTTGAGCGGGTAGTCCTTGGTGAGGTCAGCGACCTTGAGGCCGCCACTGTATCTTTTGCTGTGCTTTTTTGCCATGGTTTCTCCTTGCGGTGCGAACGTCCGGATGGACTCCCGCGGGATGTTGCTTTGACGCGAGGTTGAACCAGCGGAAAAACCGCCCGTCCTACCCTTCGAAAAATCAGTCAACCACCTCGATGCCCATGTTTCGGGCGGTGCCAGCGATGACCTTGATGCCAGCCTCCGGGGTCGTCGCGTTCATGTCGTTCTTCTTGATGTTATAGATTTCAAGAAGCTGCTTCTTGGTCACCTTGCCAACCTTGTCCTGATTCGGCTTCGCCGAGCCGCTGGCGATGTTCGCGGCCTTTTTGAGGAGAACCGAAGCGGGCGGGGATTTGAGGATGAAGGTGAAACTCTTGTCGGTGAAAACCGTGATCACCACCGGCAGGATCATCCCATTTTGATCCTTGGTCCGGGCATTGAACTCCTTGCAGAACGCCATAATATTGACGCCTTGGGCGCCGAGGGCGGGACCCACCGGAGGAGCGGGATTGGCGGCGCCGGCGGGCAACTGGAGTCGGATGTAACCTTGGATCTTCTTGGCCATGTTAGGAAGGGGGGAATGCGGTGAAAAACGCTTAAATGCTAATTCACTCAGTGAGACGCTGAACCTGCCAGTACTCGAGCTCGACAGGGGTGAAGCGCCCGAAAATTGATACGGAAACCTTGAGCTTACCACGCTCCGGGTCGATCTCGTCGATCCGACCGGTGAGTGATGCGAAGGCGCCGTCAGTGATCTTGACCTCCTCGCCTACTGCGTACTGGACCTTAGGAACTTCTTTGCCGCTTGCGGCCTCAATCCGAGCGTAAATCTCATCCACCTCGGCCTGGCGAAGTGCCGCCGGGCGATCTCCACCCACAAACCCGATCACCCCGGTGGTCTCCTTAACGAAGTACCACGGTTTGTTGATGAGCTTTCCGTCCTCGCCGTAGAGCTTCGCCTGAATGAAGACGTAGCCGGGATAGAGCTTACGAACCTTGGTGGATTTTTTGCCGCCCTTGACCTCCGAAACGACCTCCGTCGGCAGTAGAATTTCGAAGATGAAGTCATCGAGCTCCTCGGCCTTTTTAAACTTCTCGATGTATAACTTAACTTTCGACTCCTGACCGGACAGGGTGTGGAGGGCGAACCATTGGGCGCCGGCAGAAGCGGTCGTTGGAGCAGGCATGAGGTTGAGCAACCGTGGTCAGCTGACCAGATCGGTGAAGAGCACCACCACCTGGGTCAGAGAAAAGTCGCTGATGCTGGTGAAGATGCCCATGATCACTACCGCTACGATGACCACGATGGTCGAATCGCGCAGCTCGGCCTTCGTCGGCCACGTCGCCTTCTGGAGTTCTCCCACCATCTCCCCGAGGAAGATGCGGGTGCTGCGGAAAGGGTTTTTCATGGTGATTGCTGGCAGGCGCGGAGGGAATCGAACCCCCAACCAACGGTTTTGGAGACCGCTACTCTACCGATTGAGCTACGCGCCTAAGAATGCTTCCTTAGACAACGCAGCCGAGACCCCTCGGAGGGGCCTCGGCGAGGCGCCGTCGGCGGTTACCGCGACAATTATTCGGTGATTTCCGTGATACGTCCGGCGCCGATGGTACGACCACCTTCGCGGATGGCGAACTTCTGGAGCTTTTCCATGGCGATCGGCACGATCAGTTCGATATCCACAGCGATATTGTCGCCCGGCATGATCATCTCTACGCCCTTAGGCAGGTTGACGACTCCAGTGACATCAGTGGTGCGGAAGTAAAACTGGGGACGGTAGCCGTTGAAGAACGGCGTGTGGCGACCACCCTCGTCCTTGGAGAGGACGTAGATTTCGGCCTTACCCTTCTTGTGAGGCGTGATGGACTTCGGGGCGGCGATAACTTGGCCACGCTCGATGCCATCCTTTTCAATACCGCGAAGGAGGATGCCGACATTGTCACCCGCCTGCCCGCTATCGAGCAGCTTGCGGAACATTTCGATGCCGGTCACGACCGTGGTGGTCGTGTCCTTCAGGCCAACGATCTCGACCGTGTCGTTCAGCTTGACGACGCCGCGCTCGATACGACCCGTGGCGACGGTGCCGCGGCCGGTGATCGAAAAAACGTCCTCGACAGACATCAGGAACGGCTTGTCCATCTCGCGGACCGGCTCCGGAATCTCGGCGTCGATGGCGGCCATCAAATCGGCGATCGCCTTTTCACCCTCCGGCTTGCCTTCAAGAGCCGCCGTGGCGGAACCGCGGATGATCTTGGCGTTTTTGCCGTCGAACTGATACTTAGTCAGCAAATCGCGAATTTCCTCCTCGACGAGCTCGAGAAGATCCGGGTCGTCGATGAGGTCGACCTTATTGAGGAACACCACGATCTTCGGCACGCCGACCTGGCGGGCGAGGAGGATGTGCTCGCGAGTCTGGGGCATCGGGCCGTCAGCGGCCGAAACGACGAGGATCGCGCCGTCCATCTGGGCGGCGCCGGTGATCATGTTTTTGACGAAATCGGCGTGGCCGGGGCAATCGACGTGAGCGTAGTGACGCTTGTCCGACTCGTACTCCACGTGCGCGACGGAGATCGTGACAATCTTCGAGGCGTCGCGGACGGTGCCGCCCTTGGCGATATCAGCGTAGGACTTCATTTCGGCGAGGCCCTTGCGGGACTGGCACGCGAGGATGGAAGTCGTCAGCGTGGTCTTGCCGTGGTCGACGTGGCCGATGGTGCCGACGTTGACGTGCGGTTTCTTGCGTTCGAATGCTGCTTTAGCCATGGGAGACGTTTGTTTGGGTGATGAAGGAAAGGGAGACCTCTGATTTAACGTCGCAGAAGCCTGATACGACGCGTGTTCTGACCCTGGAGCCCAGAAACGGACTTGAACCGTCGACCTCCCCCTTACCAAGGGGGTGCTCTACCAACTGAGCTATCTGGGCGGAATGAGAGAGTGCCAAAAAACGAAAAGAGTTGAAAAACGTGCAAGCCGCCGGAAGCACCGTCAACAGCAAATTCGCACGAATTCGCGAAATTCCTCAGGGCCCGACCACGAGCCGGAAAAATCCCGGTGGAAGTCGCTCGCCGATCCGGAAAACGTCAGATAAAATCCGCCTGAAATGAAGGTCAACTTCATCGACGGTTGAAGAGGTCAAGACGACGAGCGGCACGGCGAGTCCGCCCGCATCAACCACCGCGAGCAGCTCGAGGGGTTCCCACGCTTTTCCAGCAGCGGGAGCGAGCGATAGGGCCAAAGTTTCGGCAAGCACGGTAGAGCCGCTCGCCGTCGACACCGCCTCAAGGAACCCTCCCCGGAGAGCGAGCGGCTCAATCCCGCGCGCCCCGCGTCCGATGCCAGTGACACCCACCTCTCCTTGAATCGCCGCCAATGCATCCGTCGCAGCCGCAGTGCTGGCGGATCTCCCGTTAAGGACGGCGACTGGCGGAAGCTCTCGAACGATGGCCGCGTCAGTTTCCCGGGGGGCGTCCGCCACCCGATCGGGCTCGAACAACGCCTTCCCGGCCTCACGGCGCGGCTCCGTCAGCGAAGCATTCAGGCGCGTCGGCAGGAAAAGCGGCCGCGGGTCACGAAGAATCGCTTCATCCTGCAGTACGCCGTCTCCCCCGTCCGGACGCGCCAATTCCACCGAAAGTGGTGAGGAGGGCATCCCGACGGGCGCGCGAGCCGTCGGCGGCGCTCGCAGCAGCCACAGTAAACCCGCCAGTACCCCAAGGGCGAGCGACGCGCACACCGCCCAGACGAGCTTTTCCGGCCGAGACATAGCTAACGTGGACCGGCCGTCGAGCCGCCGGCCGTAACCGGTTCCCCCACGGCCCACACCATCTCGAATCCGGCAGCGACCGCGGCGGCGGCCACATCGGCCAGCACTGAGGTTGGCACCTCCGATCCGGCCCGCACCAGCAACCGGGGGGAGCGGGTGCGACCAGCCTCCGATTGGAGCCAACGGCCCAGGTCGGCGATCGAGGTGAGGCCGTCGGGAGTGAAAACCTGGCCCGAGCTGATAACGGAAATGACATGTGTGGTGGCCCGGCCGGAAGCGGCTGAACCGACGACGCCCGGCAGACGGAAGTCCACGCCGAGACCGGGGGCTAGCACGAAGCGCGAGCCGAACAGGGAGAAGAACAGGGCGACGAGCGCCACGTTCACGACGAACAGCCAGTCGAGGCCGCGCGGCGGCGGCCGGAGGCGGGAGGCGAGATCAAGGGGTCGCGTGATCATCCCGGGAAGCCGCGTCAACATTTCCGTATTCAGTCGTCAAATACTTCATGATCTCGTTGCCCGACCACTCGACATCCTGCACGATCGCCCGCACGCGGGCGGCGAGGAAGTGGTGCGCGAGGTGGGCGGGGATCGCGAGGAGGAGACCGCCGGCGGTGGCGGCCAAAGCCTGCCACATGCCCCGCGAGAGCGCGGCCGCCATCGCGTAGTTTCCGCCCTGTTCGAAAGCGGCGAAGGTCGTGATCATGCCGAGGACGGTCCCGAGGATGCCGACGAGAGGCGCAACCTGCGCGATGACGGCGAGCGCGCCGATCCGGCGCTCCAGCACGGGGATCTCGTTCAACGCCGCCTCCTGCACCTGCAGACGCATGCGCTCCTCGCCGGCGGCGGCATTCAGAAGCGCGGCCTTCACCACCGCCGCCACCGGTCCGGGAGTCTCCTCGCAGACGGTGAGCGCCTCGACCAGCCGCCGCCGCGCTAGAATATTCCGGATTCCCTCGAGAAAGGTCTCCGGGCGGATCTGACCGCGGTGAAGAAAGAGCACCCGCTCGATGAATACCGTGAATAACAGCAGCGCGAGCGCCCCGAGGACCCACATCATGGGACCGCCGCGGGCTAGAAGACTCAGTTCGTTTCCGGGCATGAGAAGCAGGTTTGGCAGGTGATGGGGACGGGCAATTTCATTTCCCCGGCGCCGATCCGCCGAGTTGGTTCAGGCGCGCACGCGCCACGGCCTCCCCCACTGGAAGCCGCTTGTCCAACAACAGCCGGTACGCTTCGCGCGCCTCGTCGATGCGGCCGAGCTTCTCCAGCCAGTCGCCCAGGTCACGCAAGGTGCGCGCGAGGAAATACGGACGCTTGGCGTCGGATTCGAACGGCCGCGTCTCCTCCCGCAAAAACGGAACCACCACATCGCGCGACCAGACCAACACGGCCTCCTCAGGGCGCCCGCGGCGCGCCAGCAGGAGACCGAGATTGTAACCCGCCTCCACGCGAACGTCGCGCGGTGCGTCCACGCGATCCCTGAGCTGTTCATAGATCAGTTGCGCGCTATCGGCGTGCGAGCGTCCAGCCGGAGCGCCTCCCGCCGCCGCCGCGCGCGCGGAGTACGTTGCCGCCAAAGCGAGCTGGGCCAGAACGACATCGGGACGGCGCGGATAACGGTTCACCAGATCTTCGTAGGCGCGTCCGGCGGCATCGAAGTCGTTGAGCTTGCGGAAAATATCCCCTTGGCGAAGCCGGGCGGCGAAGATCAGATCCGCCTCACCGGTGGCGGCGGGATGGGCGACCAATTCCTCCAGGCGCTTGTTGGCCTCCTGCAGGTTTTCCGGACGCCCCAAGCGTTCGGCCAACGATGCCAGCCTGAAGAGGGCGAGCGGCACGTACTCGCTGTTCCGGTATTCGGACTGATCCGTGAGGGCGATGAGCGCGTTGCGCGCCTTATCGATCTGCTCGCGTCCAGCGTACTGCTCCGCCTCGATCAGGAACGAGGATGCAGCGGCGTCGCTGCGCGGAAACTCGGCGCGCAATCGCCGCAGGGACTCGAGGGCCGCGGCCTCGCGGCCCAGAGCGAACTCCGCCCGCGCGCGCAACAGGTTCGACGTCCCCACGATCTCCGTCCGCAGCGCCGCATCGCCGGGCACGGGCGTGGCAACCAAACGCTCCACCAGGCCGAGCGTTCGCTCCAAATCGCCATTTTCAAACGAGAGCCGTGCCTGCAGCCACGCCATGCGCACCCGCAATTCGGGTTTCACCGCGCCGGCCTGACCCGTCGCCGCCTCGGTCGCGAGCAAGCGGTTAACCCGCTCGTAAGCCTCGCGCATCCCCTCGGCACCCTGCACCTGCAGCGCCCGCGCTAGCGCCCACTCCGCTTGCCAGCGGTTGGCCGCATCGAATGCCGTTTCACCCACGTAACCATCCAGCACCTTTCCGGCCTCCTCCGCACCCGCCCGGATTTCGGCGAGCACGCGCTGCAACATCAGACCACCCATCCGCCCCGGCGGAATCTCCTCGACTCCCCCGCGCAGCACGGCCGCGTAGGCATCCGCCGCGCTCCGAAAGTCACCGCGGGCGCCGCCAGCCAGACCGGCCCGGTACCACGATTCGGCCTCCATCACCCCCAGTTGCGATTGCAAACGCCGGCTCGCCGCCACCTCGGGGCCCGCGGTCGGGCCGCCGCGTAGCTCCGCCCGCGTGCGCTGACAGAAATCAGCCGCCAGCCGAAACCGACGCTGCTCCCAAGCCGACTGAGCCAGAACGGCCAGCGCGTGCGAGCGGAGGGGGGAAAGCGTGTACTGCCGCAATAGGCCGTTCGCGTCCTCCTCCGCCTGCGCGTATTCCTTCTCAGCCAAGGCCACCTGGGCGCGCAGGAAGAGCAGCGTCTCCTTCACCGGATGTTCGGGCTGCCGCGCGATCAACCGGGCCAGCAGGGTGCGGAAATGCGACCGCTCCGGCTCGGAGGCTGATTCGCCCGCCAGGATCTGCAGCGCCTGGCGCTGCATCGCCGCATCAGAACCCGTCTCAAGCAATTGCCCGAGCGCGTTGCGCCCGGCGCCGTTCCTCGAGCGATCCCCGATGATGCCGAGCACCAACCGCAACTTATCCCACCAGACGCGCTCCTGCGCCGGCAACCCGACCAGCACGCCCTGCAGGAACGAAACCGCCTGACTCTTCTGTCCCAAAGCATCGAGGGCCACCGCGTAATTCTGGGCGAATCCATAGCCCACCGGCGTGCCTTGGTATTTTTCGTAATTATCGCGGGCCAACTTCAGGTCCGATTCCCGCGGTGCGCTTATCCGCAGCCGCAGAATTTCCCCCGCCAACGCAAAACGCGCCCGGGCCAGATCCGTACGTGCGGCCGCCTCCGCTTTCGTGTGGAGATCCTTCGCCCGAACCAGGTCGCCGCCCTGCGCCACCAGCACCTCGGCCTGCAGGAAAAAATACCACGGGACGTCTTCCGCGGAGAGGTCCGCCTCCCGCACCGCCGCAAGTTCCATCCGTGCGCGGTCGAAAGCCCGTCGCTGCGCCGCGAGCAAACCTCCGCGCAACCGCCACGCGGCCGAACGCGGATCGGCAAATTCCGCCAGGGCTTTGTCCGCCTCATCGAGCCGACCAGCGTCGAGCAGCGCTGAAACCAGCGCCAGCGCGACCGGCCCGCGATCGGCGCCTCCGCCAACGAGGACGCGACGATAGAGATCGGCGGCCACGCCCGGCAGTCCGAGATCGTGGGTGCGGCGCGCCGCCACCAGCGCAACGGCGTCCTCCCCCGCCGAAGTGCCAGCCACCGCCGCCCGCAGCAGGGGCACGGGGGGATTCAGCGGATCCTGCGCGGACGCCGCCGCGAACAGCATCGCGGCCGGCACGCCGAAGCGGAGGATTTCCCGGAAGAAACTCACGCGCGCCACCTTGCGCGCCGCGCGCGAACAATCAACCGCGTTGTCTTCCGGGCACATGTTTCGCCGCCAAGGACCGCGCACAGTCTCGCAGGACACGCGGAGCCGTGGTGAGCCGATTCCGCTAATCTCATTCTCGACCGCGCGCCGCACCCGCACGGCCCAACCGAAACGCTACCCACCGATGAACGAATCCGCCGCACCCGACCTCCGAAGCCTCGCCATCCTCGGCCATGCCTCGGCCGGCAAGACCATGCTCGGCGAGGCGATGCTTTCCTGCTCCGACCGCCTCAGCCGGCTCGGCTCGATCGCCGCCGGCACCACAGTCTCAGACTACCACACCAGCGAGCGGGAGCACGGCATCTCGGTCCACTGCTCGCTCCTCCACACGGAGTGGGCCGGCCGGAAGCTCAACCTTCTCGATTGCCCCGGCCGCAGCGACTTCATGGCGGAGGGACTCGGGGCTCTGAGGGTCTGCGACTCGGCCCTGATCGTGATCAACGCCGCGCAAGGCCTCGGCATCGGCACCGACGCCGCGTGGGACTACTGCACGCACTTTGGACTGCCTAAGGCGATCGTCGTCAACGCCCTCGACAAAGCCCACGTCGACTTCGACGCCGTCCTCGCCGATGCGCGCAAGCATTTCGGGCGAAACGTCTTTCCTCTCACGATCCCGCTGAATACCGGACCAGGCTTCAGCCAGGTCCTCGACGTGATGCGCAACGAGGTGACCGTTTACAAACCAGGTGCCGCAGGGGGATACACCGAGCAACCGGCCGGCGCGCTCGCCGAGCGCGTGCTGGCGCTGCATCGCGAACTGATCGAGTACGTGGCCGAGTCGAACGACCGATTGATGGAGCGATTTTTCGAGAAAGGCCTGCTCGCCGAGGACGAGCTCCGCGCCGGCCTGCACCAGGCGATCCAGCGGCAGGTGCTCGTGCCCTTGTTCGCCGTGTCCGCGGAGACCAACGTCGGGGTCGCGCGGCTCCTCGATTTCATCGCGAAGTACGGCTCCTCCCCACTCGACCGGGCGGAGGTGCCGGCGCAAGACGCCGGCGGTCTGCCGGGTGTCGTGCCGCTAGATCACCCGGAGCCCGTGGCATTCGTCTTCAAGACGATGAACGAGCCCGGGGTGGGCGAGCTCTCACTGTTCCGCGTCTTTGCGGGAACCGTGCGCACAGGCGACGAATTGTTGAACTCGACGCGCGGCGGCACCGAGCGGCTCGGTCAGATCTACGTGCTCAACGGGCACGAGCGCACCCCGGTTGGCCGGCTATGCGCCGGCGACCTCGGCGCGGTGGTGAAACTGCGCCACACGCACACGGGCGACACGCTTTGCAGCCCGCGCTTCCAGGTGAGTCTGCCGAAAGTCGACTACCCTCGCCCCAATATTCACGCCGCCCTGAAGCTGCGCTCCAAGGGCGAAGAGGACAAACTCGCCCTGGGCCTCGCGACCCTGCACCTCGAGGACCCGACCTTCCACTACCGCGTCGACGAAGAGCTGCACCAGACGATCGTATCGGGACAGGGAGAGATCCACCTGCAGGTGATTGTGGAGCGGCTGGCGCGTCGTTTCGGCGTGAAGGTCACCCTGGAGGAGCCGGCGATTCCTTACCGCGAGACCGTCCGCGGCCGCGCCGAATCGCGTTATCGGCACAAAAAGCAGACGGGCGGAGCCGGTCAGTTCGCCGAGGTCTGGATGCGGATCGAACCCGCCGCGCGCGACCACGGCGTCGAATTCACCGATTCGCTGGTGGGCAACAACGTCGACCGCGTGTTCGTGCCCTCGGTGGAGAAGGGCGTCGCGACCGCCTGCCGTGAGGGCGTCCTCGCCGGCTACCGCGTGACCGACGTGAGGGTGGATTTTTTCGACGGGAAGACGCACCCGGTCGACTCCAAGGACATCGCGTTCCAGATGGCCGGCTACCACGCCTTCAAGGAAAGCTTCCTCGCGGCATCGCCCTGCCTGCTGGAACCAATTTTCTCGGTGAGCGTGACGGTGCCCGAGGACTGCGTCGGCGCGGTGCTCGGCGACCTATCGGCCCGCCGCGGACACGTGGTGGGCGTCGAGACTGACGGTCATTTCCAGATCATCCGCGCCCGGGTGCCGCAGAAGGAGCTGCACCGCTACAGCACCGCCGTCCGCTCGCTGACCGGCGGGCGAGGCCGCCACGCGGAGCAATTCGACCACTACGCGGAATTACCCGCGGAGGTCGCGCAATGGGTCATCGCCGACCGGGCCGCGCGGGGGAACACGCAAGCCGCGAATTGACCTCCTTCGCGGTGAGAACAGACCGGCCGCGAGAACCATCCGCCGCACTAGGAGCGGCCGAGAAACCCGTCCCAAGGCGTTGCGGGTGTTTCCCACCAGGATGACTCGGTCGTGAAATGAAAAAGCCCGGTCTGAACGACCGGGCCTGATTGTTTCGAAAGATCCTTCTCAGACGAGGTCGGTCTCGCCCGGATTCGGGATCTTCGGGAAGAGCCCCGGACCGGGGCGGCATTCCTTCGGGAAGATATCGAGCTTGGAGCCCTCCATCAGCCACTTCCAGGAAACCTCGCGTCCAGTGTACGCCGAGATGCGGCCGCCGATCGCGGTGAGCGTGCTGATGGCGACCTGCTCGCCCTCGTTGAGCGGCTGGTTGCGTCGGATGCTCTCGATCAAGTGCGTGTGCTCCACGACATACGGATCGGGCGTGGGCCCCGAGTAGTTGAAAGGCTTGGCGCCCTTGATGGTGGCGACGCCGGACTGCGTCAGGTCGGCGACGCCCTTGGAGCCCACGATCCGCTCGGCGACGCGGGGGGTGGATTTCGGCGTGTGGCGACACATGCTCATCACGCGCACGCCGTTGGCGTATTCCATTTCCACCGCGAAGTGATCCCAGATATTGCCCGGGATGTTGCCGCGCGACTGGCGGCCGCCCATGCCGGTGAACTTCACCGGGGGACCGTTGAAGGCCCAGTTCATCACGTCGATGTTGTGGATGTGCTGCTCGACGATGTGGTCGCCGCAGATCCAGTCCCAGTGGTACCAGTTCCAGCACTGCCACTCGAAGTCCGAGACGTTCGCGAGCCACGGGGTCTTCGGGTCGTCCTTCTGCCGGAACCAGATCCCGCCGCCGTTCCAGTAGCACTGGCCGCCGACAAGCTCACCCATCTCGCCGTCGTGGATGCGCTTGATCGTGTCGACGTAGCTCTGCTGGTGACGGCGCTGGGTGCCGGCCACGACCGCCACGCCCATCGCCTTGGACTTGCGCGCGGCCTCGATGAAGCGACGGCAGCCGACCGGGTCCACCGCCACCGGCTTCTCGGTGAAGATGTGGATGCGCCGCGATGACGTGTTGGCGTTGACCGCCGCCTCGAAGTGCGTCGGCCGGAAGCCCGGGGGCGCCGCGAGGATCACCATGTCGATGTCGGCCGACAGGACCTTCTGGTAATTGTCGAAACCCCAGAATTTCTGGACCTTGGTTAGATTGAGCTTCTTCTGCGCGGCGTTGACCTGGCTCTCGAACAAATCGCCGAGCGCCACGATTTCCACGCCGGGGGCCGAATCGAGGCAGTTCTTCGCGGCGCCGGTGCCACGGCCACCGCATCCGATCACACCCACGCGGATGCGGTCGGAACCGCTGTTGGCGCCGAGCGCGCGCGGGGCGGACATGCCCGCGAGGGCGGCGGCGCCGGTGCCGGCGGCCGAAAGTTTCACAAAGTCGCGACGCGACAGATCAGGTTGAGGGGACGTTTTCATGGGGAGCTTTGGAGTCTGGGTTGCGTTGCTGGCAGAGAGCACGGGAGACGCCGGCTAGGATTTCGGCGTTTCATTCCAATAAATCACCACGTTGTGCGAAGCGCGGCCGGCGGCGATGACCTCGGGGCGGCCGTCACCGTCGAGATCGGCCACCTTCAGATCCTCGCAGGCCATCGTGTTGTCGTCGACCATCGCGTGCAGCCGCCACTCCCGGCCGGCCGGATCGGCCGGAACGTACAACCGGATACCCACGCGGTCACCCGAACGCGTGCCGCGCCAGCCGGCGACCACCTGGTCGTAACCCGCCCCGAGCAGATCGGCGGCCGCGAGGCCGTGGCCTTGATTGAGGGATTCATCGACAACAAGACGGCTCGAGGTCCAATCGGCGCCGGAGGAAAACTGGGTCGCGGCTCCGCGATAAACGACCACCTGGTTGCCGTGCATGGGCTCGATGGTGGCGATGAAGCGCGCCCCGTCGGGGAGCGCGCCCCGCCGCACCTCGCCCGCGGGAGGCGCGGTGACGCGTTGCGGCGACGAACGATTGGCGGGGGCGTCGATGGAAAGAACGCCCTCTTTGGCCGCGATCAGCAGCGACTCGCCGGGTTGTCCGCTCCCCGAGGGGAGCAGGTCAAAATTATGTGTGAGATGCAGTGGGGGCAGATCCGATGCGAGCGGCACCGGGGCGCTCGTCGCGCGCCACGGCCACTCGTACCCGAGCACCCGCACGCCCTCCCCTTCCCCGTTGCGATTTCCGCGCCCGTGCAGCGGCAGCACCGCGAGCGTCCAGCCTGAACTCATCCTGACCCAATGCATGCGATGGGTCGTCGGGTCGTGGGGGAGCCGACGCGGAGTCCACCGCTGCGTGCGATCCGCCGGAGCGTCCAAGAGAAACACGGCGCCACTCTTGACCGTATCGTTGGGATTCCACTCCGCCCCCACCGCAACCTCGGCCTTCCCATCGCCGTCGAGGTCGCGCGCGGCGATGCACACGTTGTCCTTTTCCGTGAGGTTCTCGGCCATCACGAACTTCTCCCACTTCGGCGCGCGGTACCACACGATCTGCCTCGCGTCCGCGAGAAGGATATCACTCCGGCCGTCACCATCGACATCCGCGATGGCCAGCCCGTAGCCGATCTTGATCTGGGCGTCGATGACCTGCGGCCGGACCTTGAGCGCGGGGAGCGCGGCCGAGGCGAACGAGGCGGAGAGAAGGAGGAAGGCGAACTGGGCGGAACGCTTCATGATGCGGGGCTCGGCGAGGCAAGCCTCCCCACCGCGGCGCGTCAACGCCCACATCCCGTGAGTTCGTTCACCAGCGCGAGCAACTCCCGCATCGAGCCGATGCGGAAAAACCGCCCGGCCGCACGGGGTACCTCATCCACTCTTTCGGCCGCCCACGTAAGGTGATAAGGCACATGTACACCGACGCCGCCGAGCGCGAGGACGGGCAGGATGTCGGACTTCAGCGAGTTGCCGACCATGATGAACCGCTCCGGCGCCACGCCGTGACGCCGGAAGATGTCCCGGTAGGTGGCCTCATCCTTTTCGGAAACGATCTCCACCTGACGGAATCGCGAGACGAGGCGGGACTTCGCGAGCTTTCGTTCCTGATCACGCAGATCGCCCTTGGTGACGAGCAGGAGTTGATGGCGGCCACCGAGCGCCGCGAGCGTTTCCTCGACGCCGTCGAGCAACTCCACGGGATGGGCAAGCATGTCCTTGCCGAGGGCGATCAACTGCTGGATTTCCTCCGCGCTGATCCGCCCGTCGGTGAGGGCGATCGCCGTCTCGATGGCGGAAAGCGTGAAGCCCTTCACACCGTAGCCGTAGAGCTCGAGGTTACGCATTTCCGTCGCGAAAAGCGTACGCTCCACCGTCGCGGCGTCATGAAATCGTGCGAGCAGGGCGCGGTACCGCTGGTGCGTGTGCTCGAAAATATTTTCGTTGTGCCATAGGGTGTCGTCGGCGTCGAAGCCGAGCACCCAGCCCGACGGATCTGAAATCATCCGCGAAACCTGATTTTGCTCCCGGTTCAGGAGCAAGCTTGCGGAACAACTCACTTCGGACCCAGGAAATTACCCTAGGCACCGGATTGCTGCTTGTTATGACGAAATTGGTAGGGCCATTCTCCTTCTTGGTCCCCGCCACCCTGAACCGCAAATGACGCTGCTGCCTTGGCTCCTGCTTGCCTTTTCCCTGGGCCTGCTGGCGTTCCCATTTCCCGCCTTCTACAGCCGGCGTCACAGCTACCGGGCGCTGGCGGAGCTAGACATTGAGCGGCGCAACGCGAGCTGGTGGACAACGTGGCGGCGGGTTCTCCGCTTCCCGTGGCACTGGGCGGAAATCTTCCGCGGAGCCGCCGGCTCCTGGATGGCGGTGCGGATGCTCGATGCGCTCGCGCCCGATTGGCCGGAGTACGCGGCTACGGCCGATTGGGCCCGCTCAGTGATCCCGCTCCTCGTGGTCCACGTCTCGACGGTGTTGAGCGCGCTCCTGTTTCGCTCACCCGGCAAGCAGCCGGCGCCGATCTTCTTCACGTCCGCGGCAACACTTACCCTGCTCGTACCCGCCATCGCGGTGCCGTCGCTGCTCCTCGCCGGGGCCGTCATGCTCGCGTTCAAGTCACTGTCGGCGTTTTTCCTCGTGCTCGGCCCTTCACTCCTGGCCCTCGGCCTGGTCTTCGAACGGGAACCGTGGATCGGTGTAACCGGGCTGGTCGTCGCGATCGCCCCGCTGCTGATCGCGGTCGGCCGCAACCGTGATATCGTGCTGCCGGTGCACCGCTCGAAGGCTCGCGCCGGCAGCGGCGAGCGTTCTGGCGATTCGGAACACAAGCTCTGATCAGGGCAAGTTGTCCGGAAGTTGCGTCCCTTGTCCGCGGCGCTCGCCCGCCCCGCCTCGCCGTCCTCCCCCATGCTACCCCAACGCCGCCTGATGCATGTCCGGGGCTACCTCGGTCTCGGGCTGCTGGCGGACGCCGAGCGGGAGCTCGTCCTCGCCGAGGAGGGCGGTGTCGGCACGGCCGCGGTCGAGGAGCTGCGCATCGTGCTTCTGCACGAGAAAGAGGACTGGCTCGCGTTGCGCGCACTCACGCGTTCGGTACTCGCCCGCGGCGGAGCCGACGCCGGCGTCTGGATTTCCTGCGCCTACGCCACTCGCCGCGCCGATTCACTCGCCGCCGCTGAAGCGGTGCTGCTCGAGGCGGAAAAACATTTTCCAGAGGAGCCGACGATCCACTTCAACCTAGGCTGCTACGCCTGCCAGCGCGGCGATCTGGCCGGCGCGCGAAAACGCGTCGACCGGGCCATCGAACTGGAACCGAAGTTCCGCGAAGCTGCCGCCACCGATCCCGACCTCGCCCCGCTCCGCGCCGCGGATGGCACGGACTGTCCAAACGGGGCGTGATTTGACTCGACCCGCCGGCGGGAGCGCCATCGACACTTCGCTCCGCGCATGACCGCCGTCCCACTCCTTGAGATCCGCTCGCTCGCCAAGTCCTTCGGCGGCGCGCGCGCCCTGCGCGGGGTGGACTTCGAGCTGCGGGCCGGCGAGGTCCACGCGCTGCTCGGCGAGAACGGCGCAGGCAAGAGCACCCTGATCAAGATCGTGACCGGCGCTCACCAACCCGACGCCGGCGTCATCCGCGTCGCGGGACGCGAAGTCTCCGGGCTCGACCCATCGGCCGCCCGCCGGCTCGGCATCGCCTGCATTTACCAACAGCCGGCTCTTTTCCCCGATCTCAGCGTCGCGGAGAACATCGGACTGCGCCTCGACCCCGGCCACGCGCTTCGTCGCGTGGGCTGGAGAAAACTCCGTGAGCAAGCCGGTGATTTGCTTCGGAAAATCGGCGCGGCCATCGACCCCGAATCCGAGGTGCGCGCCCTCTCGATGCCCGAGCAGCAATTGGTCGAAATCGCCGGAGCGGTCGGCACCGGCGCCCGGATCGTGATCATGGACGAGCCGACCGCCTCCCTGACGCAGAAGGAGCAGCACCTGCTGCACGCGGTGGTGCGGGACCTTCGCCGCGACGGCGTCGGCATCATTTACATCTCGCACCGCCTCGAGGAAATCTTCGCCCTCGCCGATCGCGTCACCGTGCTCCGCGACGGGGAAAGCACCGGCACCGGCGCCATCGGGGAACTCACCGAACGCGAGCTCATCCGCCGTATGGTCGGGCGCGAGGTCGCGCAGATCTACCCGCCCGCGGAACGTCCGCCGGGTGGTGTAGTCTTGGCCACGCGCGCCATCGGGTGCGCCGCCGGCGGCGTGCGGGACGTATCCCTGGAAATCCGCGCAGGCGAAATCCTCGGCCTCGCCGGCCTGGTCGGCGCTGGCCGCACGGAGTTGGCGCGCGTGATATTCGGACTTACTCCGGCCGACTCCGGCGCGATCGAGTTGGACGGCACCCCGGTCACGCTGCGTTCGCCGCGGGATGCCGTTCGCCACGGCATCGCCTATGTACCGGAAGACCGCCGCCGGCATGGTGTCGTGCTTGAGATGGCCGTGGCCGAGAACATGACGATGGCAGTGCACCGGAAACTGTTTCCCGGTTCCTGGCTGCGTTCCGCCGTGGAGCAGACGCTGGCGAAAAACTTCGTGCGTGACCTTGCCGTGAAGTGCGCTGGCCCGCAGGCGCCCGCCGGCAGCCTTTCCGGCGGCAACCAGCAGAAGGTCTCTCTGGCGCGCTGGCTCGCGACCAAGCCGCGGGTCCTAATTCTCGATGAGCCGACTCAGGGCGTCGACATCGGCGCGAAGGCCGAGATTCACCGCATCATCCGCCGACTCGCGGGGGAAGGCCTCGCGGTGCTCCTCATTTCCAGCGATCTGCCCGAGGTGCTCGGCATGAGCGACCGAATAGGCGTCATGCGCGGCGGCCACCTCGCGGGCATTTTGCCCGGCGGCAGCGACGCCCACGAGGTCATGGCCCTCGCACTCGGGCAAACGGCAAAGGGGGCCGCGTGAAAAAACATTTCCGCGAACTCTCCGTGGCGGCGGCGCTGATTGTGATGCTGGCGATGCTGGCCGTCTTCGCGCCGGCGTTTTTCCAGCCGCAACCGCTGCTCTCCCTCGCCACCCGTGAAGCCCCGACCCTCGTGGTGGCCTGCGGGATGGCGCTCGTGATCATCTCCCGGCAGATCGACATCTCCGTCGGCTCACAGTTCTCCGTCTGCGGTGTCTGCGCGGGTCTGCTCGCCGCCTCGGGCTGGCCACTGGCGGCAACCTTGCCGGCCGCGGTCGGCGCCGGCGCGCTCCTCGGAGCCGTGAACGGCGCGCTCATCGCCGGCCTCGGGCTGCCCTCGATCGTCGTCACCCTGGCGATGATGGTGACGCTCCGGCAGGGTCTGAACCTCGCCCGGCAGGGCCAGTTCGTGAACCTGCCCGACGGGGTGCAATGGTTCGGCTTCAGCCAGTCGAACGGACAAGGGCTGATCGTCGGCTTCGCTCTGCTGCTCCTGTTCGCGCTCGCGCTGGCGATGCGTCACCTCGCGGCCGGCCGCTTCATCCACGCGATCGGCAGCGACGCGGAGGCCGCGCGTCTCGCGGGGATCCGGCCGCGACTGGGAACGTTTCTCGTCTTTGTGCTCATGGGCGCGCTGACGGGCCTCGCCGCCATGCTGAACGTCGTGCAGTCGCCCCAGGTTCAGCCGCTCTCCGGCCTCGGCCTAGAACTGAAGGTGATCGCGGCCGTGGTGGTCGGCGGCGTGGCGATTTCCGGCGGACGCGGGAATCTATGGGGCGCGTTCGCCGGCCTGCTGCTGCTCGCCTGCATCGGGCCCGCGCTCACGCACCTGCGCGTCGAGGCGTATTGGGAAAAGGCGATCCAGGGGGCGATCATACTGCTGGCGGTGGTGGCCGACGGGATACGCTCGCGAAGCGGAGGCCACGGACAATGAAGCCGGCCGATGTCCCCGCCCGCGACTGGAAGGCGCTCCTGCTGCGGCACGAGATGATCCTCCTCTACGTGCTCATCGCGGAGTGGCTGTTCTTCTACTTCGCCGGCACGAGCGTGAACCGCCGCGGCGTGGTGATCGGTTTCGGCACGCTCGACCGCCAATTCGACGTATTGCGGCACTCCTGCGAGATCGGCCTGCTCGCGCTCGCGCTCACGCCGGTGATCATCACCGGCGGAATCGACCTTTCCGTCGGCTCGCTGCTCGGGCTCTGCGCGATCCTCTTCGGCAAACTCTGGCACGACGCGGGCCTGCCCATCCCGGTGGCCGCCGGCCTGACGCTCGTCATCGGCACGCTCGCGGGCGGTCTCAACGCCGTGCTCGTCACCGCGCTGCGCCTGCCGCCGCTGATCGTCACGCTCGGCACCTACTCGCTTTTCCGCGGCCTCGCGGAAGCCATCACTCGCGGCGCGGTCACCTACACGGATTTTCCCGCTGGATTCCTGTTTCTCGGCCAGGAGCGCTGGCTTGGCCTGCCAACCCAAGCGTGGCTTTTCGCGCTGGTTGCCCTCGCGGTCTGGCTGCTGGTGCACCGTACCACCTTCGGTCGTTCCTACCGCGCGATCGGCTACTCCCCCGAGGGCGCCCGCCACGCCGGGTTGCCCGTCGCCTCGCGGCTCGCGGGCGTCTACCTGCTCGCCGGCGGCATCGCGGCGCTCGCGGGGATCATCTACACCGCCCGCCTCGGGCAGGCCAAGGCCGACGCCGGCACCGGCTACGAGCTTTTCGCCATCACCGCGGTGGTGCTCGGAGGCACCAGCATCTTCGGCGGCACCGGCTCGGTCCACGGCACGCTGCTCGGGGTCGCCGCCATCGCCGTGCTCAAGAACGGACTCGCGTGCCTGCCGGTCGTGATGGAACTCAACGCCGCCGAGGAAATCGCCGGGCTGCTCACCGGTGCGCTCCTGTTGCTCGCCTTGACCGGAGGTGTCGCGTTTCGCATGGTCCCGCGGCTCCGCCGCTCCCGCGGCGCGCCGTCCCCCACCCCGCCCTCTTCATGAAAAACTCCCCGCTCTTCCGTCTCCTCGCAGCCGCCGCGCTGCTGATCGCCTCCGCGCTGAACGCCGCCGAATCGCAGCTGATCGTCGCCATGCTGCCCAAGTCCAAGGGCAACGCCTACTTTGTCTCCTGCAAGGCCGGCGCCGACCGCGCCGCCCGCGACTTGGGCGTCAAATTGCTCTTCGACGGCCCGACCGACAGCAACGCCGCCAAGCAGAACGAGATCGTCGAGAACTGGATCACCCTCGGCGTCGACGTCATCGCCGTGGCCGCCGAGAACCGCGAGGGCATCTCCACCGCCCTCCGCAAGGCGCGCAAGCAGGGCATCCAGGTCGTCACCTACGATGCCGACGCCCAACCCGACGCCCGTTCGTTTTTCGTCAACCAGGCCACGCCGCAGGGTATCGCGCACACGCTGATGGATGACGCCGCCCGTCTCCTCAATGGCGAGGGCGAGTTCGCCATCATCCTCGCGACGCTCACCGCCGCCAACCAGCGCGAGTGGCAGCAGCTCATCGAGAAGCGGTGGAAGGAAAAGTATCCGAAGATGAAGCTGGTCGCCGTGCGTCCCTGCGACGACCTCAAGGACAAGGCCCAGTCGGAGGCGACCGCCCTCATGAGCGCCCACCCGAACCTCAAGCTCATCATGGCCATCTGCTCCCCCGCCGTCCCCGGCGCCGCCGAGGCGGTCAAGCAGGCCGGCAAGACGGGCAAGGTGAAGGTCATCGGCCTCGGACTCCCGAGCGAGAACCGCCGCTACGTGAAGGAAGGCGTGACCGACACCGTCGTGCTCTGGAAGACCGAGGACCTCGGCTACCTCACGATCGAGGCCGCCGTCGCCGTCGCGAAGGGCACCCTCAAACCCGGCGCCAAGACGTTCCCCTCGCGCCAGCTCGGCGCCATCGAGATCCAAGGCGACAACATCCTCCTCGGCAAACCCTTCGCCTTCACGAAGGAGAACATCGACCAGTTCAACTTCTGACGGGCGGGAGTCTCGGCCCTAAAGCGGCGAATTCTCCACGCCGAGTTTGCGTACCCACGGGCGCAGCGCGGGCAGGATCGCGGGGTGAAGCTCCACGCCGGCGGCGAGTTGCTCCCGGCGGCGGCGCAATCCGGTTTCACCGGGCAGGCGCACGCGCTCCACACCCGGCCGCGGCGGATTTTCCCGGCAAGCAGCGGCGAGATGGCCCGCCTCGCGTCGGAAAGCGTCGACTCCGCCGAAACACGCCGGGTTGAACACCTGCAGAAACACCGAGGCACCCCAACCTTCCGACGGATCCGCGCGTCCGTGCCCGGACATCGCCGACGTGAGCGCCTCCACCAGCAGCGCGAGCGCGAAGCCTTTGTGACCGTGGTCGATTCCGCCCGCCGGCAGCAGCGTCCCGGCCGGTTCGGCGAACAGCGCCGCGGGATCGTCCGTGGCGCGCCCCTCCGAATCGAGCGCCCAGGCCCCGGGAAATTTCTGGCCCGCCGACTGGAGGCGCTTGGTCAGCGCGTTGGTCGTGATGGACGCCGAGAAATCCAGCATCACCGGTTCGCCATCTGTCGGCCACGCCGCCGCGATCGGATTCGGGGTGAACAATCCCTTCCGTCCGCCGAAGGGCGCCACGGTCGCCACCGCCGGATCGGAGCAAGTCAGGATCGCCACGAGGTTCCGCTCCGCCACGGGGCGCAGGTAGGCCGCGAGGCACGCGATGTGGTGGCTGCGCCGGATCGTGACCGCGCAGAGCCCGTTCCGCTCCGCGCGCTCCATCGCCAGTTCCAACGCCCGCGCCACGAGCCAAGGTCCCGGCAGGCGCCGCCCGTCCCATGTCACCACCGCGGGAAAATCCGCCACCACCTTGGGCGCACCCGCCTTCGTCATGCCGCCGCGTTCGATCTCCTCGAGGTACGGCGCCAGCAGAGCGAGCCCGTGCGTCGTATGTCCGAGCAGATCCGCCTCCACCAAAGTCTCCGCCACCGCCCGGGCCTTGTCGTTCTCCAGCCCTGCACGACCCAACAACTCGCATGCGAAAGCGATCAATTCAGCGGCGGGAACGCGCGAAGCCATGAAGCGCAGCAAAACGCTCACCCCCGCTTGTCGAAAGCCGCAATTGAACGAAAAAGGACCCGCCCGGACCGGTTATCGCTTTGCGCTTTCCACCTTCCTTGGAGAAAAACCCACCTGCCCTCGGCTCGGCTTTCCGGGCCCCGAGTCCAAGGCTTGGTCCGCCTTGAACCAAGCTTCCTGAGTTCCTGACTCCCAGATTCATCCCGACACGTTCCCGTCGTCCGGCTTTCCACCTTTCCCGGCCCCCGTCTTCACCAAATCCGAGACGGACAGCCGCAGCCACACTGCACGGAATTCAGCTCGGGACGATTCACGCGCGCGGATGCGCCTTCGCGTGCACCTCGCGGAGGCGCGCCATGCTCACGTGCGTGTAGACCTGCGTGGTCGAGAGCTGTGCGTGACCGAGCAACTCC
>JAURJO010000001.1 GCA_030832235.1 Verrucomicrobiota bacterium | reverse complement strand
GAACACGGTGAGCACGGAGGCCCGCCTCAAGCTCACTGAGTCTGATCCAAGGGCCAAGATTGCTATCCCTCTCCCGAAACCAGTCGTCGCGAGGAACGAAGCCCGATTCGGCAAGTAATGCGGGGCCTTTTTTTTGCGCCTTTCGATTAGAGCGGCAGGCACCGGCATCCACCGATCAACCCGTGGAAAAACGAAGCGTCCCCATTCACCATGAAGCACCCCCTCGTGCGCCTTATTCTCCTCTGTATCGCTCTGCATTCGGCCGCCGGGGCCGCTGAAGGCCGGCGGCCCAATATCGTTCTCTTCCTGATCGACGACCTCGGCTGGCGCGACATTGGCGCCAACGGCAGCACGTACTTCCAGACGCCCAACATCGATCGGCTCGCGCGGGAGGGCGTGCGGTTCACCGACGCCTACGCCGCGTGCGCAGTATGCTCGCCGACGCGCGCCGCGGTGCTCACCGGGAAATACCCCGCGCGCCTACTGCTGACCGATTGGTTGCCCAACGGCCGCTGGGACCCGAAGTCGCGTCTACGCAGCGCGCGCTTCGTCCGCAGCCTCCCGCTCGAGGAGATCACGCTCGCCGAGGCCCTGCGCGAAGGCGGCTACCGCACGGCGAGCATCGGGAAATGGCACCTCGGCGGGGAGCCGTTCTCGCTGCCTGAGCACCACGGCTTCGACCTTAATATCGGCGGCAACGCCCACGGCGCGCCGGGGGATTTCTTCTTTCCCTACGAGGGTAACTGGGCGATCCCCACCACCGGCCAGCGCGCACGTTGGAACGTTTTCCCCGACGGCAAGCCGGGGGAGTACCTCACCGACCGACTCACGGCCGAGGCCGTTAAGTTCATCCGCGACAGCCGCGAGCGGCCGTTCTTCCTCTATTTCCCGCACTACGCGGTGCACACGCCACTGCAGGCCAAGCCCGCGGTGGTTGCGAAATACGAACGCGTCCCGGAGGCACAACGCCAGGGCAAGCCGGTCTACGCGGCGATGGTCGAGAGCATCGACGATAGCGTGGGGCGCGTGCTGGAAACCCTGCGGGAGCTCGGACTGGAAAAGGACACGCTCGTGATCTTCACCTCGGACAACGGCGGCTTTTACAACGCCACGAGCAACGCTCCGTTGCGGGCGAACAAGGGCGCCCACTACGAGGGCGGCATCCGCGTGCCGCTTATCATCAAGTGGCCCGGCGTCGCGCGGGCCGGCGCGGTGAGCGAGGAGCCGGTCATCAGCACGGACCTTTACCCGACATGCCTTGCGGCCGCCGGGCTGCCGGCGCGCCCGAACCAGCACGTCGACGGCCGGAGCCTGCAGCAGGTCCTCGCGCAGGGCGCGCTGCTGGGACGCGACTCCCTCTTCTGGCATTTCCCACATTACAACGACCACCCGCACAGCGTGCCGTCGGGAGTGGTCCGCCACGGGTCCTGGAAGCTGATCGAGACCTTCGACCCCGAGGGCGTGGAGTTGTACAATCTCGCCGACGACCTCGGCGAGACGCGCAACCTCGCGACCGTGGAGCCGGCGCGCACCGCTGACCTGCGCCGCAAATTGGAAGCGTGGCGCCGCGCCGTCGGCGCCGAGATGATGCCGCCGAATCCGGATTACGTTGCAGGCGAGGCGCCCGCGCCGAAGAAGAAAAGGAAAGTCGCGAAATGAGCCTCCGTTTTTTCCGCATCATCTCCGTTTCGCTCGCGCTGATCGGAATCCTGCAAGCCGCCCAGCCGGCGTCTTCTGGCCACTTGGAGTGGTCGGCGTTGGCGCCGCTGCCCGATCGCGAGGGGTTCGCGTATCCGTTCGCCGGAGTGCACCGCGGCGCGTTGCTTGTCGCAGGCGGGGCGAACTTTCCCGATAAGAAGCCGTGGGAGGGAGGAACGAAGGTGTGGTATGACACCGTCTTCGTACTCGAGCGTCCCGACGGCGCGTGGCGGGCCGCGGGGAAATTGCCGGCGCCGCTGGGTTACGGGGTGTCGATCACAACGCCACAGGGCGTGCTCTGCCTCGGCGGCAGCGATGTGCAGCGCCATCACGCCGCCGCATTTTTCCTGGGTTGGGAGAAGGGCAAGGTGACCACACGGCCGTTTCCTTCGCTGCCGCGTCCGCTCGCCAACGCGTGCGGCGCGCTGCTGGGGACCACGATGTATGTCGCGGGAGGCATCGCCACGCCCGACGCGACCGAGGCGCTCTCCACGTTCTGGGCGATTGATCTTTCCGCCTCGCGACCCGCTTGGCGCGAGTTGCCGGCATGGCCCGGTCCCGGACGCATGCTTGCGATCGCGGCGGTAGCCGACGGCGCGTTCTTTCTCGTGAGCGGCGCCGCGCTCGCGGCCGACGCGCAGGGGAAGCCGGTGCGGACTTATCTGAAGGACGCCTACCGCTACGAGCCCGCCCGTGGCTGGCGTCGGATCGCCGACATCCCGCTTCCGGCCGTGGCCGCGCCGACTCCGGCACCGCGTCACGGGGCGAAGGGGTTTGTCGTGCTCGGCGGCGACGACGCTTCGCGGCTCAACGTGACGCCGCTTTCGGCCCACCCGGGATTTCCCGGAGAGACTTGGGCCTACGATCCGGCCGCGGATCGATGGCTGAATGCCGGGCGGATGCCGGCGGCGCCGGTCACGGTACCCGTCGTGGAATGGGAAGGCCGCCACGTGATTCCCAGCGGTGAAATCCGCCCCGGGGTACGCACCCCGGCGGTGTGGGCCGTCAAGTTCACGACTCCCTGAACCCCGGGTTCCGGTGGGGAATATCGTTCGAATCCTGCCGTGGCTCGCGCCTTTGGTTGCGCCGGCCGCGGCCGCTGCTCCCGCGCGCCCCAACGTGCTCTTCATCGCGGTCGACGACCTGCGCGTCTCGCTGGGTTGCTATGGCGATCCGCTCACGTTGACGCCCAACCTCGACCGTTTCGCCGCCGGCGCGCGGGTTTTCAACCGCGCCTACACCCTGCAGGCGGTGTGTGGACCGGCGCGGACGGCGATGCTCACCGGCCGCCTACCCGACCACAACCGGTCCTGGCACAACCGGAACCTGTTCCGCGCGACGAACCCCGATTCGGTCACGTTGCCGCAGCTCTTCAAGCAGCACGGTTATTTCACGCAGGCGATGGGCAAGATCTTCAGCGGCGACGAGCGCGAGCTCGACCCCGCTTCGTGGTCGGTGCCCGAGATCCTGCGGCAGGACGGATGGCGCAATTACGCGCTGCCGCGTGGCGAGGCGCCCGGCAAGCAGGCGCCGTGGGAAGCGGCCGACGTTCCCGATGAAGGGTACAGCGACGGAAAACTTGCCGCGCTCGCGGTGGAGACGCTGGGCCGCCTGAAGGCCGAGGCGAAGCCGTTCTTCCTCGCGGTGGGCTTCTTCAAGCCGCACCTGCCGTTCAACGCGCCGAGGCGCTACTGGGACCTCCACGATCCCGCGAAGTTCGCATTGCCGGGCGAACGCGAGCGCGTGCAGGGAGCGCCGGAAGCCGCCTACCACACCCACCGCGAACTTGGCGGCTACGCCGGGGTGCCGAAGGACGAGCGGCTCGACGCGGAAAACACCGTGAAGCTGCGCCACGGCTATTACGCCTGCGTCTCGTACGTCGACGCGCAGATCGGCAAGGTGCTCGCCGCCCTCGAGCGCACCGGTCTGGCGGAAAACACGATCGTCGTGCTGTGGGGCGACCACGGATACGCGCTCGGTGACGCCGGACGCTGGTGCAAGGGGACGAACTTCGAGCTCGACGCGCGCGTGCCGCTGTTGATCCGCACG
>JAURJO010000013.1 GCA_030832235.1 Verrucomicrobiota bacterium | reverse complement strand
GTACGGATCCAGGGCGACGTCGGTGATCACGGTCAGTTCGGGCAATGCCTTCTTCACGGCGCGAACCGCGCGCAACACCAGGGTGTCCTCGTCGAGCGCTCGTGTGCCCTCGGGATCCTTCAACCGCGCATCCAGTTTGGGAAACAACGCCACCGCCGGCACGCCGAGCCGCGCGAGGGCCCGGCATTCCTTTACGAGGTCGGAAATGTTCAGCCGGAAAACCCCGGGCATCGACCGGATCTCCTCCGGCGCGCCCTTGCCCTCCACCACGAAGAGCGGCGCGATGAAGTCCGCCGGCCGGAGCACGGTCTCCTCCACCATCAGGCGGCGGGAGGCCGTGCGACGGAGACGCCGGGGACGCTGGACGAGTTGGAGCGCGGGAGACGGCTTCATGCGGCAGGGCCCCAGCCATAGCCAGGGCGCGCCGCGCGCCAAACCCGAAAAATGGGATGGCAAGCCGCGGGCGATTGGGCGCCAATCGCTTTTCCGCCCGAGCGATGCCAATCCGCCTCCACGATTCCCTCACCCGCGAGCCCCGCGAACTGCGTCCGTCGCAACCCGACGGCGTGTTCCGTTTCTACAATTGCGGACCGACCGTCTACGCGCCCGCCCACATCGGCAACTTCCGCACCTTCGTGGTGAACGACGTGCTCCGCCGGATGCTGGAGTTGGAGTTCGGCGCGGACAAAGTGCGGCACGTCCGCAACCTCACCGACGTCGATGACCGCACGATCGGCCAGAGCCGCAAGGAACAGCGTCCGCTAGCCGACATCACGCGGCATTGGACGGGGATTTTCCACGAGGACTGCGCGGCGCTGAACCTGCTGAAGCCCCACGCCGAACCCACCGCCACCGGGTTCATCCGCGAGCAGGTGAACATGATCGAGGTGCTGATGGAGAAGGGCCACGCGTACCGCGCGCCCGACGGCTCGGTCTACTTCCGTCTCAACACCTTCGGGGACTACGGGCGCCTTTCGCGCATCCGCGAACGCGAGCTCAAGGTGACCAACGCGGTCGCCGACGCGGACCACAAGGACTCCGTCTCCGACTTCGCGCTGTGGAAAGCCTACAAGCCGGACGAAGACGGCGCCGTGCAATGGCCCGGCCCGAGGACGGCGTCCGCCGGCCGTCCCGGGTGGCACATCGAGTGCAGCGCGATGAGCAAGGCCCTGCTCGGCGACACCATCGACCTGCACACGGGCGGCGTGGACCTGCTGTTCCCGCACCACGAGAACGAGATCGCCCAAAGCGAGTGCTGCAACGGCGTACCCTTCTCGCGCCACTGGTACCACAGCGAGCACCTGCTCGTGGACGGCACCACGATGAGCAAGAGTAAGGGCAACTATTACACCCTGCGGGACCTCGTCGCGAAAGGCCACGAGGCGATGGCGGTGCGTTACGCGCTGCTCATGGGCCACCCGCGCAAGCAGCTGAACTTCACGCTCGATTCCCTGCACGCCGCGGCGAGTGCGTTGCGCACCCTGCGCGCCGCGCGCGCCGCGATCCCGGGCGCGGGCGGCTCAGTCGACGTCTTCGCGCCGGTCCTCGCCGCGCTGCAGGACGACCTGAACTTCCCCGGCGCGCTCGGAGCGCTTTTCGCCGCGCTCAAGGCCGCGACCCCGGCGGACATCAACGCCGCTCTCTTCGACCGCGCGATGTTCGCCCTCGGGCTGGACCTCAACGCCAAGGCGCCGGCCGCTTCCGCGCCCGCCGAGATCACCGCCCTCGCAGAGCGACGCTGGGCCGCCAAGCAAGCGAAGGATTTCAAAGCCGCCGACGCGCTGCGTGGGGAAATCGCCGCCGCCGGCTGGACCATGCTGGACCGCAAGGACGGCTGGTCGCTCGAGCCGCTGCGCAAATAGTCGCCGCGCCCCGCGCCGCGCCGGCGCGTTGACAGCGCGCCGATTTGCGGGCGCTCTCGCTCTTTCCGGACCGGCAATCGTGCGCCGGGCCGGCCCATCGCCGCCATGCCCATGACACCGCTCGAAGAACTCCGCCACTCGTGCTCGCACGTGCTGGCGACCGCCGTCCTCCGCCTCTTCCCCGAGGCCAAGCTCGATATCGGTCCGCCGACGGACACCGGTTTCTACTACGACTTCGACCTCGACCATAAATTCACCACCGACGACCTCGCGCGGATCGAGGCGGAGATGAAGAAGGTCTCCGAGGAGAACCAGCCGTTCCTGCGCCGCGAGGTGTCGCGCGCGGAGGCTGAGGACATCATCCGCCAGCGCGGCCAGGAGCGCTACAAACTCGGCCGCCTCGCCGACATTCCCGAGGGCGAGAAGATCTCGTTCTACCAGAACGGCGAGTTCATCGACCTCTGCGCCGGCACGCACGTGCGCTACACGTCCAAGCTGAAGGCGTTCAAGCTCCTCTCCATCGCCGGCGCCTACCACCGCGGCGACGAGAAGAACAAACAGCTCCAGCGCATCTACGGCACCGCCTTCCCCTCGAAGGACGAACTCGCAAACTACCTCACCCAGCTCGAGCAGGCGAAGCTGCGCGACCACCGGAAGCTTGGCCGCGAGCTGAAGCTGTTCCACATCGACGAGGACGTCGGCCAGGGCCTGATCCTCTGGACCCCGAACGGCGCCGTCGTCCGCCAGGAGCTCCAGAACTTCATCTCCGAGCAGCTCTTCCGCACGGGCTACAAGCAGGTCTTCACGCCGCACATCGGCAACCTCGACCTCTACCGCACCTCCGGCCACTTCCCCTACTACAAGGACGCCCAGTTCCCC
>JAURJO010000104.1 GCA_030832235.1 Verrucomicrobiota bacterium | reverse complement strand
GCAGTACCAAGGGACCCGGAAAAACCGATCGGAGCCTCCGGATTCAGCATCTCGGTGACGATGCCGGCGAGGATGGAGTGGGTCTTGGCCGTCGGATGGATGTCATCCCAGAAGATATAGGAATCCGGCGCGCCTTGACCGCCGCCCTGCGCCGCCGGGGCGAGGTAATAGGAGGAGGTGTTGCTGAAGCCGAGGATTCGGGCGTCCTGGATCATGCGGTCGAGTACGGCTTGGACGTCCACATAGACGATGTTCAGGTCAGCCGCGGACTGGGCGAGCAGGCCAACGCGGGAACGAAGCTCGTTATTGAAGGCGTTCGTGGCGCGCAGGCCGAAAGATGCGCCGGCACCACCGGGACCGCCCGCGGCCAACGACCGAGGCGTGGCACCCAGATTGGGCAGGCCAGAGACGACAATGTTTTTGGCACCGATACTTACCAAAGTCTGCACGCTGGAAATAACCGACTGGGCGGTGGCGATACCCGCGGCGTCGAGGGAGGCGGGATTTACCGGGGTCGTCGGGGCGGAGAGCACCGGGATCAGGTCATTCGCGCCGGCGAGGACCGTGAAAAGGTCACCCGCGCCGGGCGTGATGGCGCGCTGGCGGAACAAGCCGATCTGCACGCCCACGGCAGGCGGCAGCGAGGCGGTTCCGGCCGCGGTGGCTCCACCGAAAGCGAAATTCATGCTGCTCTTCACCGTCGGGCCCGCGGTAACCGCCAGCGCGAGCGGGTTGCCGAGGCGCTCGACCCAAACCGGACCGTTGGAGAAGCGCCCTTGATAGTAGGGAGCGGGCGGATTCGCGGCACCCAAAGCGCTGGTGGCGGCGAAAAGGTTACCAGTATCGCTCAGGCTGTCACCGAACACATAAATGTTGGTGAAACTGCGGTTCTGCGCCGTAGCGATGGAGCCAAGCGCGAGGGCGAGGGCGAGGGTGATCAGGCGTCGAAGGGTCATGGGTTGGTTTGATTGCTGCCGAGCAGCTAGGGAAAACCCCGATGCGTCCGCAAGCCATCGTTCGGTCGCAAGATTTGCACGTTGGCGGGACTTGCCCGGCGGGTGAGCGGTCCTACCCTGCCCCGCGATGCTCACGGCTTTGACCGACCGCAATTGGCTCTGGGTGGCCGCCGGATTTTATCTGGCCGGCTTCCTGCAGGGTACGGTTTCGCTGGTGCGTCAGGGCAAGCCGGCCGGCGGAGCCACCTACATCTTGATCCTGCTGGGCTACGCGGCGCAGCTGGCAGGATTGGCCCTGCGTGGACGCGCCGTCGGCGGCTGCCCGTTGGGAAACCCCTTGGAGATCTATCAGTTCACCGCTTGGTCGACCGTGACCCTATACCTGGTCGTCGGCGCCACGTTCCGACTCAGCCTGCTCGGTTATTTCTCCGCCTGTCTTGCCGCGACCCTCACGTTGGCGTCCCTGGCCATTCCCGGCTGGGACAGCGTTCAACGGGTCCGGATTTTCGGAAACAACCCGTGGATCGAGTTCCACGCGGCGCTTGCGGTTTTCAGTTACGGGGTCTTCGCGCTGCTCGCCCTGACCTCGGTGATGTACCTGTTGCGCAACCACTCGTTGCGGTCGAAACGGCTGGGCGGTTGGTTCTCTTTCCTTCCTTCCATTCGTGATCTCGACCAGATCGGACTTCGTCTCCTCGGCACCGGCACCGTGATCCTCGCGATCGCGTTGGCCGTCGGCTCGGTCCACTGGTTGCGCATCCCGGGCTTCGGTCTGAACTCCAAGATTCTCGTCACATGCGCGGTCTGGGTCGCCGCCATGATCGCCTTCACCCTGCGGCTTCGCGGCGCGCTTCTGGCCCAGCGTTTCGCCTGGACCTGCCTTTGCCTGTTCTTCGCCGCCATGCTTTCGCTCTTGGCCGTCGAGAGCAGCCGCGCGCCCGCGCCGGCTCCCACGGTGCGCCCCGAAGGGACGGGTCAACGCTGAGCCGCGCCATGCTTTTCGTCATCGGCACGACCCACCACCGCGCGCCACTCGAGGTGCGCGAGAAACTCTCGCTCTCCGCGGAGGGCGCCATCGCGCTGCGGGCCGAGCTCGCCACGCTGCCCGGGCTCCGCGAGTTCGCGATGCTCAGCACCTGCAACCGCATTGAGTTCTATGGGGTCGCCGCCGACCCCGCCGTCGTGCCGCGCGTCGAGGGCGCCTTCTGCTCGCGGCAGAATTTCGACCCGGACGCGTTCCGTCGAATCCGGCTCGACCTGCACGGACCCGAGGCGATCCGCCACCTCATCGAGGTCGCCGCGGGCTTGGATTCCCAAATGCTCGGAGAGACGGAAATCTTCGGGCAGGTGAAAGACGCCTACGCCGAGGCGCAGTCCCGCGGCAGCACCGGCCCGGTCCTCAACCGCGTTTTCCAGAAAGCGTTCCAGGCCGCGAAACACGTCCGCAGCCACTCCGCCATCACCGAGGGCCAGGTGAGCGTGGCCAACGTCGCCGTCGAGCTCGCCCAATCCATCTTCGGCGGACTGGGCGACGCCCATATCCTGCTCCTTGGCGCCGGCGAGATCGGGGAGAAAACCGCCAAGGCCTTCCAGAGCCGCGGAGCCTCCTCGCTCACGGTGGCCAGCCGGCGCCTTGAGCGTGCAATGGAGCTCGCGACCTCCCTCGGTGCCAGCGCCATGCCTTTCGAGCAACGGGAACAGAGACTCGCCGAGTTCGACATCATCGTCAGCGCCACGTCAGCGCCGGAGGTTGTCGTGACATTGGCCGCCACCCGCGCGGCGATGCAGCGGAGGCCCGCGCGTCCGCTTTTCCTGATCGACCAGGCCTTGCCGCGCGATGTCGACCCGGCGGTAGCCACCCTCGAGAACGTCTTCCTCTACAACCTCGATGACCTTGCGCGCATCGCGGAGGAGAACCGCGCCGCCCGTGAAGCCGAGGTGGTCCGTTGCCGCACGATGGCGGGAGAACGCGCCGAGGCGCTCTGGCGGCAGGTGGCGGACCAAGTCGCCGCCGCACCGAAGAGCGCTTCCCTTTCCGGCCTAACCCGAGCCGGCGGCGACACCGTGGCCGCAGGCGAAACGCCCTGAGCTTTCCGGATCAGCTCCGCAACCGGCGCAGCAGCCAATCGGCCGCGGTTCCACTCGCCGGTGCGCCCAGCAGAGATCGCAATTTCGCCGCCTGCACCGCGGTCTTAGCGCGCCGCTCCGGTTCCTCCAACGCCAACTGCAGCTCCTTCGCCAACGCGGCCGGAGTCGCGGCGCCTTGGATATACTCCGGATACATCGGCTCCTTGAGTAGCAGGTTG
>JAURJO010000012.1 GCA_030832235.1 Verrucomicrobiota bacterium | reverse complement strand
GTCTGCGCGCGATTCATCGTAAACGAAACGGATGGACAGGACTCCCGATTCGGGGCCGGCACCCTAGGCCGTTTCCAAGTATTCCATGACCTCGCGACTGACGTGCAAAATCCGGGCGCATCTGCTCACAGGTGTAACTCTGTCAGCATCGGTCTTCGCCCAGCCGCTCGCCTTCCCGGGCGCCGAGGGCTTCGGGCGGTTCGCCGTGGGCGGCCGCGGGGGTGACGCGGTTGCCGTCACGAATCTCAACGACTCCGGTCCGGGGTCGCTCCGCGAGGCGGTTAGCGCAGGAAACCGCACGGTCGTCTTCCGTGTTTCCGGCACAATCGCGCTGAAATCGGACCTGCTGATCGCACAGTCGAACCTCACGATCGCCGGGCAGACCGCCCCGGGCGACGGGATCTGCCTCCGCGGCCACCCGCTCCGGCTCCGCGGCGCCAACGACGTGGTCATCCGCCATCTCCGGGTGCGCCCGGGCGCCGAGTCCGGCAAGGCGATCGACGGCATCGAGGTGCGCGACGGCCGCAACATCATCATAGATCACTGCTCGGTGAGCTGGACGGTCGACGAGGCGATGAACACCTGGCACGGAGCCCGCGACCTCACCATGCAGTGGTGCGTGATCTCGGAGCCGCTGAATCGCAGCGTTCACCCCAAGGGCGCCCATGGGTACGGCGCTTCGTGGGGCGGCGAAAACGTGTCGTACCACCATAATCTTTTCGCCCACGCCACCGCCCGCACCCCGAGCGTCGCCGGTCAGGCCAGGGACCATACCATCAACATGGATCACCGCTGCTCCGTCGTCTTCAACTGGGAGCACCGCTCCTGCGACGGGAAGCCCGACAGCATCAACGTGGTGAACAATTACTACAAACCGGGCCCGGCCACGTTGCCGGCCGTGCGCCGTCGCATCGCACGCATCGACGACACGCGCGCCACCTACGGCTTCGACTCCTTCTGGCACATCGCAGGAAATGTCGTGGAGGGATTCCCGGAAATCTCCGCCGACAACTGGGCCGGCGGCGTCGATTTCGAGGGCGGCACTTCGATCAAACTTAACCGGCGTATGGACCCGTTCCCCGTCGCTCCCGTCACAACCCAGTCCGCGGAGGAATCCTACCGCCTTGTGCTCGCACACGCCGGCGCGACGCGTCCGCGACGCGACCCGGTCGATAACCGGGTCCTTGCAGAAGCCAGGAGCGGCATCCCGACCTTCGGCAATGGCATCATCGATTCCCCGGCCCAGGTAGGAGGCTGGCCGGAACTGCGCTCCGCACCCGCTCCCGTGGACAGCGACGGTGATGGTATGCCGGATGCATGGGAAACCGCCCGCGGTCTCAACCCCCGCGACCCGGCGGATCGCAACGATCGAAAGCTCCAGCGCGACTACACGAACCTTGAAACCTACCTTTCCGAACTCGCCGGGGATTCCCCCACACCACAGAATCGGAGCTCGTGACCGGGCCACAAACCACGGAACGTTCTGAACCGCCGTCCTAGCCATGGTCTCACCCTCGGCTCCCCCCGCCTCCATCGGTCTGATCGGAATCGGACTGATCGGCACCGCGCTCACGGAACGGCTGCTCGCCGCCGGTTTCAAAGTGATCGGCCACGATGTCGCCGCCGAGCGGCGCGACGCCTTCGTGAAACTCGGCGGTCAACTCGCCCCCGACTCGTCGTCGGTTTTCCGCGCCTGCCCGCGCGTGTTACTCAGTCTGCCCACCCACCTCGAGGTCGAGGCGGTCCTCGAGAGCGCAGCGCAAGCTTTGCGCCGCGGACACATCGTGATCGATACGACCACAGGTGACCCTGACGGCACGACGGAACTTGCAGCCCGTCTGGCCGCGCTCGGCATTTTCTACCTCGACGCCACCGTCTCCGGCAGCAGCTCCCAACTCCGGGAGGGCTCCGCGGTAATGATGGTCGGCGGCGATGTTGAGGCGTTCGCAGCCTGCCAGGACCTGTTCTCCCCGCTCGGAAATGAGACCTTTCATTGCGGCGGCTCCGGATCCGGCGCGCGCATGAAGCTCGTCACCAACGTCGTGCTTGGGCTCAACCGCGCCGCCCTCGCCGAGGGCCTCGCGCTCGCGCAGGGCCTCGGGCTCGACGCCCGCCAGGCGCTGGCCGTGATGCAGCACGGCCCGGCTTATTCCCGGATCATGGATCGCAAGGGCGAGCGGATGCTGACCGGAAACTTCGAACCCGAGGCGCGTCTTTCCCAGCACCTGAAGGATGTGCGGCTCATCATCGACCAAGGTGAATCCGCCGGCCTGCCGATGCCGCTGAGCCGCACGCATCGCGCGATCCTCGAGGAGGCCGAGGGCGCGGGTCTAGGTGCCCTCGACAACAGCGCCATCATCAGCGTTCTCGCCGCCCGCGCCAAGGCCGCCACGCCATGAGCACCATGCCCCTCACCACCCGCGGCCGCTACGCCGTGCTGGCTGCCGCCTTCGGTGCGCTCCTGTTCGACGGTCTCGAGTTAGGGTTGATGCCGCTGGTCTCGCTTTCCGTTTCAAAGTCGCTCCTCGGCGCCGCCTACACGCCCACCCTGGGCGGCGATTGGTTCGCCCGCTTCACGGCCGCCCTGATGGCGGGCGCCGCCATCGGTGGCATCGCGCTCGGCGCCCTGGGAGACCGGATCGGCCGCACCCGCGCGATGGGGATCAGCATTATTTGCTACTCGGTCTTCGCGGGTCTGGGCGCGTGGGTGACCGCGCAGGAACAAATGCTGGTTCTGCGTTTCGCCGTGGGGCTCGGGGTCGGCGGGGTTTGGCCCAACGCGGTCGCGCTCGTCGCGGAGTCGTGGCCCGATAAATCACGTCCCGTGGTGGCGGGGCTGATGGGGGCGGCGATCAACTCGGGCATCCTGCTCCTCTCTCAAGTAGCGCAAATGCGGCCGGTCACCCCCGAATCCTGGCGCTGGCTCTTCTACCTTGCCGGAGCTCCGGCTCTGCTCGGGATCCTCGTGCTGATCCTCCTGCCCGAATCCCCCACCTGGCTCGCTTCGCGCGGACGCACAATGGGACCCAAGCCTCCGGCACCGCTGCGCGAGTTGTTCCGCCCGCCGCTGCTGCACGTCACGCTGGTCGGCATCATGCTCGGCTCCATCCCGCTCGTCGGCGCGTGGGCGGCAAGCAAGTGGATGATCCCGTGGGCCGACGAGATCGGGCGCGCGGTGCGTTCTGACTACAAGGCGGTAACCCAGGGCTGGTGGGCGGCGGGCGCCATCCTCGGCAGCCTGATCGGCGCCCAAATCGCCGCGCTCCTCGGCCGCCGGCTCTCGTACTTCCTGATCAGTATCGGATCGTTCGTGCTCACGTGGGCCATGTTCCAAATGACCGCTCCGCTCCAGGCGTCCTTTCTCCCGATCGTCTTCGCGCAGGGCTTGGTCGCGACGTTGTTCTTCGGCTGGCTTCCTTTGTACCTGCCAGAACTCTTCCCGACGGCCGTGCGCGCGACCGGCAGCGGGATTTCCTACAACGTCGGCCGATTCGCGACCGCCGTGGGCGTGCTCGCCGCGGGCGCCCTCTTCACCGCCCTCGGCGGGAGCTACCCGCGGGTGGGAGCAGCCGCCTCTTTCATCTACGGCCTCGGTATCCTCGTCATTTGGCTCGCCCCCGAAACCAAACGGCAATCCCTCGCCCAATGAATCTCCTCCGTCCGATTGCCATTTTCTTCGGCTCGTTCGTCGCGCTCCCGGCCGCCGACCAAGTCATCTTCACGCGACAAACCGACCGCATCCGCATCGAGATCGGTGGCCGGCATTTCTCGGACTACATCCACACCGGTTGGCCGAAGCCCTGCCTTTACCCGATCCTCGACGCCGACGGCACCGCCTACACGCGGGACTTTCCCTTCAGGAAAAATCCCGCCGAGGTGCCCGACCACGACTGGCATCGCGGGGTCTGGTTCGCCCACGGGGCGGTCAACGGACATGACCTCTGGCGCGAGCTGCCCGAGAAGAAAACCGGCCGCATCCGTTTGGAACGAATCTTGGAGACGCGCGATGGCGCCACGGGTCTGCTCCGCACCCGTAGCCTCTGGGAGACAGCCGATCGTAAGCCGCTGCTCACCGACGAGACCACGCTCCGCATCACCCGCGACGGCGCCGTGACCCGCCTTGATTACGAGGTCCGTCTGCTGGCGACGCACGGCGCGGTCACCCTCGGCGACACCGAGGAGGGAACGATGGCCGTGCGCGTCAACGAGGCGATCCGCGTTACCCACGGGAAGGGCGCGACAAAGCGTCCCGGCACGGGTCGCCTGGTGAACGCCAATGGCGACGCCGGTATCCCCGCTTGGGGTAAGCGCGCCGCTTGGGCCTCGTACAGCGGACCTTTGCCCGACGGACGTGTCATCGGCGTCGCCCTGCTGGAGCACCCGGGGAATTTCCGCCACCCCACGTGGTGGCACGCGCGCGATTACGGACTGCTCTCCGCCAACCCCTTCGGTCGTCACGATTTCGAGAAACTCAAGGATCAGCCCAAGGCGGGCGACCACGTGATCCCCGCCGGCGGCGAACTGGTCCTGCGCTACCGCCTGATCTTCCACCGCGGCGACGAAAAAGCCGCCCGCATCGCCGAGGAATTCAAGGCGTACGCCGGCACCCGCAATCAACCATGAAGGCGCTTCTGCTGCTTCCGCTGCTACTGACCGCGACAGCGTTCGCCGCCTCATCGGCACAACGCCCCAACATCGTCTTCATCATGGCCGACGACCTCGGCTACGGGGACATCGGACCGTTCGGCCAGAAGCTCATCCGGACCCCGAACCTCGATCGCCTCGCCGCCGAGGGCACTTGCTTCACGCAATACTATGCGGGGGGCTCCGTGTGCTCCCCCACCCGCAGTGTGCTCATGACCGGTCAGCACACGGGCCACACGCGCATCCGCGGCAACCACGGCCAGACGGGCCTCGCGCGCGTGCCGCTGAAGGCCTCCGACGTCACCGTCGCGGAAGTGATGAAGTCCGCCGGATACGCCACCGCGATCGCGGGCAAGTGGGGACTCGGCGAGCCCGGCACGGAGGGAATTCCCAACCGGCAGGGCTTCGACCGTTGGTTCGGCTACCTTAACAACGACCTCGCCGAGTTCTATTACCCGGAAAAGATCTGGCGCAACGAGGAGGAGATCACGCTTCCCGGAAATATCGGCGGCCGGCGCGGGCAGTACTCCAACGACCTGATGACCGAGGAGGCGCTTTCGTTCATCGACGACCACCGCGCCCGGCCGTTCTTCCTCTACCTCGCCTACACCATCCCGCACTCGCTGCTCGAGGTCCCGGAGGACTCGCTCGTCGAGTACCGCGGAAAGTTCCCCGAGCCGGCAGCCGAAGCCACCGGCGGCAAGAACAACGTGCCGGAACCACGCGGCACCTTCGCCGCGATGGTGACACGCCTCGACCGCGAGGTCGGCCGCGTGCTGGGGCGCCTCCAAAAGCACGGGCTGGAGAAAAACACTGTCGTCTTTTTCTGCTCCGACAACGGGGCGCCCAACCGCGCCGGACTGGCCGACTATTTCGGCAGCACCGCCGGCTTCCGCGGCCACAAAGGCTCCCTCTTCGAGGGTGGAATCCGCGCGCCGATGATCGTCCGTTGGCCCGGCCAGGTCCCCGCCGGCAAGCGCAGCGATTACGCTTGGGGCGGCTGGGATGTGCTGCCGACCGCCGCCGCCCTGGCCGGCGCGGCCACGCCGCCTGGTATCGACGGCATCAGCGTTGTGCCCGCGCTGCGCGGCGAGGTGAAGGAACGCTCGGGCCACTTTTATTGGGAACACCATCAGAAGACGTTCTCGCAGGCCGTGCGCGAGGGACGCCTCAAGGCTGTGCGCGAGACCCCGTCCGCGCCGATCCTGGTCTTCGATCTCGCCGCCGATCCCGCCGAAACGCGCGACCTTGCGGCCTCGCAGCCCGCCTTCGTCGCCCGCGCCAAGGAACTCTTCCGAACCGCCCGCTCCGAGAGCGAACACTGGCCCATCACCGAAAAGAAAAATAAGACCCGATGAACAACCTCACCCGCCGTGGTTTTGTCCGCGCTGCCGCCAGTGCCACCCTCGCTTTCCCGGCGCTGCGTCTCGGCGCCGCCGGTTCCAACGCCGACATCCGGGTCGCCGTGATCGGCCTCGGCGGCAAGGGCCGTAGCCACGTGAAGATGCTGCTGAAATTCCCGGGCGCGCGTCTGACCGCACTGTGCGACGTCGATCCACAGCGTCTCGCCGAACAGGTCACCGCCGCGAAGGAAGCCGGCGTCACCGTGGCCGGCGCCACCGACCCGCGCCGCATTCTCGAACGTAAGGACGTCGATGCCGTCGTGATCGCGACACCGAACCACTGGCACGCCGTCCTCACCGTCTGGGCCTGCCGCGCAGGCAAGGACGTGTACGTTGAGAAACCTGTCTCCCACAGCATCGGCGAGGGTCCGCGGATGATCGAGGCCGCGCGCAAGTACGGACGGATCGTCCAGTCGGGCACCCAATACCGTTCCGACGAGGGTATCCGCGCCGCCACCGCGTGGATCCGCGAGGGCCACATCGGCCGCCCGCGCTCCGCGCATATCGCCTGGTACGAGTACCGCCCGAGCATCGGTCGCGCTGCGCCGCATCGACCCGAGAACCTCGACTACGATCTCTATTGCGGTCCGGCCGAGGCGATCCCGTTGACCCGCCCGAAGCTCCACTACGACTGGCATTGGTTCTGGTCCACGGGTGACGGCGACCTCGGCAACAGCGGCGTGCACCCGATCGACGCCTGTCGGTTCATGGCGGGACTCGAGGGTCTGCCGCGCCGCGCGCTCTGCCTCGGCGGGCGCTTCGGCGTCGACGACGCGGCGGAGACGCCCAACACCCAATTGACTCTGCTCGATTACCCTGGACTCCCGATGCTCGTGGAGAACCGCAACCTGCCGGCCAAGTCCGGCCAAAAGGCGATGGACGCGTTCCGCGGCATCCGCGAAGGCTTCGCGCTCGATTGCGAGGGCGGTGCTTTCGTCGGCCTGAAGGGCGGTGGTGCCATCTACGACCGCGACGGCAAGCGGCTGAAGCAGTTCCCCGGCGAAGGTGGCGGCCGCCACATGGCCAACTTCCTCGACGCCGTGCGTTCACGCCGCGACGGAGACCTGAACGCTCCGGTTCTCCAGGGTCACTACTCCTCGACGATCTGCCACTTGGGAAACCTCTCGTGGAGGCTCGGACGCGCCGACAACCTAGCGGCCTGTCGCGACGCCGTGCGCAATCATTCCGGTGCCGCGGAGGTGGTCGACCAACTCTCGCGTCACCTCGCCTCCAACCAACTTGCGGCCGACCGCGCGCGTTTCACGGTCGGACCGTGGATCGAACTCGACCCGGCTTCCGGCGCCATCACGGCCGTCGCGGGCGCCGACAATGCGACGCTCAAGCGGGCCCGCATCCTCGCGGAAGGCGCCCACCGCGCTCCGTTCGGATTCGACGCGTGAGAACCCCTCAATTCGCCATGATCTCTCGCCTCCTCCCCGCTTTGTTCCTCCTCGCTCTGGGGCTGTCGGCCGCAGAGAGCCGCCCGCCCAACATCGTCCTCATTCTGGCCGATGACCTCGGGACGGCACCCGTCGCGGCATACGGAAATCCCTACTACCAGACGCCCGCGCTCGATCGCCTCGCCCGCGAAGGCACCCGGTTCGACTCCGCCTACTCCGCCTGTCCGGTCTGCTCGCCCACCCGCGCCGCGATCATGACCGGACAGTACCCAGCCCGGACCCGCGTCACCGATTTCATAGCGGGCGGTAACTTCCCGCACGAGCGCCTGCTGCAGCCGGAATGGACGAAATACCTCGCACTTTCCGCGACGACCATCGCCGAGGATCTGCGCGAACGGGGCTATGTCACCGCCTTGTTCGGCAAATGGCACCTCGCCCGCGCTTACACCGGACCCGACAGCGTCGCCGAGGGTCCTGATCGGCAAGGCTTCGACGAGACCTTCATCACGCACAAGCCCTCGAAGAACCAAGATCCCACCAAGGATCCGCACGGCGTGGCTGGCATCACAGAGCGCGCCCTCGACTTCATCGGCCGCCACCGCGACCGGCCGTTCTTCCTCTATCTGCCGCACAACTCCATCCACGCGCCGATCATGGCCCCACCGCAATTGGTCGAGAAACACCGCGCGCGCCCCGGGAGTGACCGGCCGGAAAACAACGCCGTCATCGCCGCGATGATGGAGATTCTCGACGCCAGCGTCGCCCGCGTTGTTGCCCGACTCGAAGAGCTCGGTCTTCGCGAGAACACCATTGTGATATTCTATTCAGACAACGGCGGCCTGCTCGCCGACGCCTCGCAGTACCCGCTCCGGGGCGGCAAGGCGCAGCTCTACGAGGGCGGCATCCGCGTGCCGCTGATCGTCCGCTGGCCAGGGAAAATTCCGGCGGATCGCGTGAGCTCGATGCCCGTGACCAGCGTGGATTTCCTGCCGACCCTGCTGGAATTCAGCGGCAAACCGCTGCCGGCGGGCCGGGTCATCGACGGCGTCAGCCTCGCCAGTCACCTCCGCGGCGGGCCGGCGCCGAGCCGCGAGGCGATCTACTGGCACTACCCGCACTATCACAGCGCGGGCGATGGCGGTCCCGCGAGCGCCCTTCGCGCCGGCGACTGGAAACTGATCGAGTACCACGAGCACACGCTGACCGGAACCGGACGCTCTCCCGAGCTCTTCAACCTCCAATCCGATCCCACCGAGTCGAAAAACATCGCGGCGGCGGAACCCGCGCGTGTCCGCGAACTCCTCGCCAAACTCGCTGCCTTTCGGGCCGCCACCGCGGCCCAGATGCCGACCGTCAACCCGCGCCACGACCCCATCGCCGCCAAGAAGCGGAAGAAGGGCGGCGAGGGCTGAACCGGCGCGGACCTACTCGAGGTAGGCTCCGTGCTCCACCCGCGGTGCGGGAGACCGTCTCGCCCACGAATCCGCAAAGGAATCCTCGTCGTAGCCGAAGAGCGGGGACACCTCGACGTCGATGCCGGGATGTCCCGCCTCGTCAGTGCGTACGGCGCCGACCGCACCCAGCCAGCGGCCGTACTGCCGCAATTGATCGCGCCGGCACGTCTCTGGCGAATCCGCACCCTCGGCGTTCTTGACCGGGGAGAAATCGTCAGCCCGCAGCGTCTCGATCACCACCGGGTTCCGCGCGAACGGCAGCGCGTCGAACACGAAGAGTTCGAATTTCACGCCGTTGGGCTTCTCCGGCTTCACCGGACTCCCCGCCGCATCCACCGTCGGGATTTTCTTGTCGGCGCGGTGGAACGGTAACGTGGCGCCGCCGCCCGGCTCCGCCATTCGTCGCACGAACGCCCGGTCAAGAGTGTGAATAGCGATGCTACCCGCCCGATACCGCAGTTCGCCATCCGGGCCCTTCTCCTGCTGCACCGCCGCCGGCAGGTCGGAGTACTCGATCACCACGGTGCGGCCGCGCTGCGCGCAGAAATGCCCGACCTTCTCACCGGCATGCGCCTTGGTGACCATCTTGCTCGACATCTCCGAGCCGCCAAGGACGTGCCACCCGATGAACGCCGGGTCGACGCAACGCACCAGCGGATTGTCGACCTGGAAGTAACTCAGGATGTCCACCCCCTCGCGCTCCATCACGTCGAGCGCACCGCTCCGCGCCAAGGCGCGCAGCGACCCACCGTGCCCGTCCGGCGACAAGGCGATCGCGCCGCGACCCTCGAGCAGAATGCGTCCCTCGAAATCGACCGCGGGCATCCGCCCTTGCCGGAAGAAGTGCACGCGGTGCCGATCGAGCCCGAACCAGCGGTGCTCCGCGAAAAACGCCTCGGTCGCCGCATGGTTGGCGTGGCTCGTCATCACGAACCAATGCAGCGCCCGCCCGAACCTCGTGCCCGCCGCCCGGATCTTCTCGGCGAAGACCTGGAATAACGACTTTCGCCGGAGTGGCGTGACGGGGAAAGTTCCCTTCGGCCCGTCGTAGCCGAGTCGCGTCCCCTGCCCGCCGGCCACCGTGAAGGCCGCCACCCGGCCTGCCCGCAGTGCTTCTTCGCCGGCCGCTTTGGCCTGGTGCCAGGCCGCGCGGTTGCCACCGTTGGCGGGATGCCGCTCGTAAGGCGCCGGCGTCAGGCCTTCGAGATCCACCCCCGCGGCCGCCCCCGGCCGGAGCAGCGTGCGGGTCAGCCGCTCCACCTCCGTGAGGTCGATTTCCGCCGCCTCCGCGAGGAGGCTAGCGTGCTCAGGCTCGGTCAGTTTCGCCCAATGCGCGAACACCTGCCCTTGGCCGGCGCGGGTGAATTTCTCCAGGAGCGGATACTGGGACATGATGAAAGGATTACCGTCCGTGCCTGGTCTGCAAACCCGCACGCGGCACCCGTCAGGGATTGTTGTCGAAACGAAAGATGACCTCGCCCGGCTTGCCGTAGCCCAAGCGCTCTCGGATCACCTTCTCCGCCATCGCCGGATCGCTGCGCAGCCGCTGCAAAAAGCGGTCTTGGTCAGCGAGGCGTGCCTTGGCGGCGTCCAACTCCCGTTGGAGCACCGCCTGCCGGTCCCGCAACGCCGCCAACTCGGCGCGCGCCTCAAGGAACAGCATGCCTCCGCCGGCGCCGAACAGCGCCAGCAGCACGGCATAAACGACAACCATGACCC
>JAURJO010000103.1 GCA_030832235.1 Verrucomicrobiota bacterium | reverse complement strand
TGCCGCGGGAGTCGCCACGCAGATCGACGTCACCCGCGCCGAGGCCCAGCTGGCGATCGCCGAGCAGGCGCGGCTCCAGCAGGTGACCACGCTGGTTTCCGGAGACCTGGTGTTGAAGCGCCTTCTCGACATCGAGCCCGGTCGAGAGCTGCAGCTGGAGGACTTCGAGGTGCGCCGCGCCAGCGCCGCGCTTTACACGTTCTCCGAGGAGAAGTCGGCGTTCGAGAAACGGGCCGAGTACCTCGCGGCGCAACGCACCCTCGAACAGAACCGGCTTTCCGTTAAGTCCGCCGATTACCAGCGCCTGCCCACGCTGTCGCTCAACGGCAACATGGGGCTCGCCGCGCCGCGCTTCGATGACGGCGGAAAACAGGAGCAATGGGCATTCGGAGTGGCCCTTAGTGTGCCGATCTTCGACGGGCTGCGCACCGGAGCCGACCGGCGCATCGCGCTTTCGCGCCAGCGTGCGCAGGAGGCGCGACTTCATGCGCTCGAGCTTCAGATCTCCTCGGAGCTTCGCCTCGCCGCGCAGGACGCGGCCTCGCGCAACGCGCAGGTTGGCGTGGCTGAGAAGACGCTCGGGCTCGCGCAGGAGGAATTACGCTTGGCCCGGCAGCGCTACCAGCAGGGGGTGGCTGACAACCGCGAGGTGCTCGAGGCGCAGACCCGGCTCGCCGAGGCGGGCGACAACCTCGTGGACGCGGTATTCCGGTACAATCTAAGCCGCCTCGAGCTGGCGCGGGCGCGCGGCGACGTTCGTTCGGTGCTGGCGGAGAGGGCGCGGTGACGCGGCTGATCCTCGCCTCGGCCTCGCCCCGGCGTCGCGAATTGTTGGGGCAGCTGGGCGTGCGTTTTGACGTGATCACGGCCGATGTGGTCGAGCACGAGGATGTGACGACCGACCCGCGCGTCATGGTTTCGCGCAACGCCGCGCTGAAAGCCGACTGGGTCGCGGCGCGTCATCCGGATGCGATCGTGCTCGGGGCTGACACGACGGTCTTCATCGACGGACACTCTTTAAACAAGCCGCGCGACGGCGTGGAGGCCCGGGTGATGTTGCGCCGGCTCAGCGGACGGACGCACACGGTGCACACCGGGTTGGCCGTGCGCCGTTCCCGCGACGGCCTGGCGCTTGAGGCCGGGGAATCAAGCGAGGTGCGGTTCAAGGATCTGGACGAGGCGGTGATCGAGGCCTACCTCGCGCGGGTTCACACGCTCGACAAGGCCGGCGGCTATGCGATCCAGGAACACCCCGAGCTGATCATCGACGGTTACACGGGCTCGCTCAGCAACATCGTCGGCCTGCCGCTCGAAACGACGAAACAAATTTTGACCCGTTGCGGTCTGACGCCCTGACTTTCGCGTTTCCGCGGCGTCCTATCCACGTTCCATGAGCCAGACCATCGTCACTCCGCCCCTCGGCACCGTGCTGCGGCGCCGTTTCGCGCGGATGTGGCAGGAGCCGGAGACGCGTTCGACGCTCATCGGATTGGCGGCGGTGATCCTGTTCCACCTGTTGCTCTGGGGCGGTGCGCCGCACCTGATGAAGTTTGACGCGATCCCGTTGGCGCCGCGGCCGGCCGACCGGACGCGCGATTTCAGCATCGAGCTGTCGCCCGAAATCATGGCGCGCGCCCAGCAGCCGAAGCCCGCCGATCCCTTCAAGTTCGTCGAGACCAACCCCGAGGCGCCGGAGAACATGCCGGACAAGACGAACAACTTCGCGGCGCAGAACCAGCAGGTGGCTCAGCCGGTGGCGACGCCCGACGGCAAGAGCGACCGGCCGGCGATGGAGGGTAAGAAGGATTTCGAGTCGAACCAGATCGTCAGCGGCCGGCTCTCCCAGCCCGCCGAGGTTTCCCCGCCTGTGGCGCCTCCCGTGGAAGTTCCTCCGGCGGAAAAGACGGTCGCCCCGCCGCGCGCCGAGCAGAATCCGTTGTCGGGCACGGAAAAATTCGAGGGGGAGAACAAGGACGGCATCGGCGGCAGCCTGGCCAAGCGGTTGGATAATGCCCGCGCGGTTCCCGAGCGGGTGGAGGGTGTGCCGGACGCGAAACAGATCGACGGCGCCACCTCGATGCAGCCGGCGATCGATCCGCGTCGCCCGATGCCGCGGCCGCAGCTCGTGAAAACGGTGCAGGCGCGGCCGGCGATCCTGGCGGAAAACAAATTTGGCACGACCAACATCGGCAACATCGCGGTCGACGCGCGGTGGAGTAATTACGGCCAGTACCTGCAGAAGATGATCGAGACGGTGCAGATCCAGTGGGAGCGCATCATCATCAGCCAGAAGGCCAACCCGGTTAACGGCAGCCGCGTCACCGTGAAGTTCATCATGGACGACCAGGGACGCATCGAGCGGATCGTGGCGGTCGACACCACCGCCAACGAGGTGGCCACGGCGGCGTGCGTCAGCGGCATTTCCGATCCAGCGCCCTACGGGCCCTGGACCGACGACATGAAGGCGGTGCTCGGCAGTCACCAGGAGATGACGTTCACGTTTTACTACCAGTGAGCACGGGTGTTGATTCAACGGTGTCTCCCTGGCCGCTCGGCAACGAAGTGCGGTTGCTCCACCGCGACGCGAACGGCGTGGTGGCGCTGGCCAAGCCGGCCGGCGTGCTTTCCCATCCCAACGTGGCGGGGGACGAGGTGCGCTCGCTCCTCCGGGCGCGATACTCGCTGGACGAGGAATGCTACGAGTGGCCGGAGCAGCCCGGCCATCCGGCGGGAAAGCTCTGGCTTTTGAACCGTCTCGATTCGGGGACCTCCGGCGTGATCCTAGCCGCGGAGAGAGGCGAGCTGGCGCGGGAGATCCGCGCGCAGTTCAAACGCAAGCAGGTCCGCAAGGTCTATCAGGCGCTCGTCTTCGGTGTGCCGCGTCCGCCGGTCCAGCTCTGGAAGGATTTGATTTCCGTGGAAAAGCGCGGGGGGCAGATCCGCTCCAGTGCACGCGGCGGGCATGTGCCCGCCGAAAGCCAGATGAATCTGGTGCGCGCCGGTCGCGCCGCTTCCGGGGTCTCTCTCGTTCGGCTCGAGCCGCGCACCGGGCGCAGCCACCAGCTGCGGGTGCAATGCGCGAAGCGCGGCCTGCCGATCGCGGGA
>JAURJO010000102.1 GCA_030832235.1 Verrucomicrobiota bacterium | reverse complement strand
CGGCGGGAGCCGAGGTGAACGGCGAACGGGTAACGCCCGACGGCCGCGTCTCATTGGCTTGGGCGGCGGCCAACTTCGACGAGACGGTTTTCGAGGCCCCGGCCGAAATCCGGCTCGATCGGAAACCGAACCCGCACCTCTCGTTCGGCTTCGGTACGCACCTTTGCCTCGGTGCGCCGCATGCGCGGCTGATCACGCGGACTTTCCTCCAGGCGCTCATCGAGCGCGTGGCCGGCGTCGAGATTCTCGAGGCCGTCGAGCACATCGAGCGCGAGGCGGCTTACCAGCGGATCAACGGCTATGATTCGCTCACCGTGCGGCTGCGGCCGCTTTGAGGCCCGCGTCGGCCCGGCGCGGCTCCGCCGCATTTGGGGTCGAGAGGCGTTTCCGAACCGCTTCGCGAGGCGGCAACCACGGATGGGCACGGATCGACACGGATTCTGACCAACCACGAATGGACACCAAGGGACACGAATGGGATTGGGTGCAGCCGCGGCCGCCCGCCTACGCCGAGGCTACGGCGGGCAAGCCCGCCGCGGATCATGCGGCGGGTGCGACGGCCGAAGGCGTTTTCGAAGGTCTCCGCATTTTTGACCGCGGATGTTGCGGATGGCGCGGATGAGGAAGCGTCGTGAACGGATCGCGGAACGGGTTGGGCTCTGTGAGATGGGAACGGGAGCGCGTGAGGAGTGCTCGGATCGCTCCGCGGTTGGGGCCCACGGATCACGGATGAGGAAGGCCGCGCTCTCTCGCCGAACTTCCCGGCCGTTTGTTCAAATGCCGGTTTGGAAGGCACTCCCGAACCGCTCCACGAGGGGGCAACCACGGCTGGACGCGTATAAATGCGGTTCTTCTGTAGGCGGGTTCCGGCGATCCAAGCTTCTGACGCCGCTTCGATTCCGGTGGGCGTGCGAAGCAGCCGCGGCCGTTCGCCGCGGACCATGTCGCTTGCGTGACGGCCAAAAGCTGTTCCGAACGCCGCGAACTTTAACCGCGGATTCCGCTGATTGCGCGGGCAAGTACACCGACGGTGTGATCGAGGGAAATCATGCCGAAAACACGATTTCGGGTTTAGCGCCTCGAAAATTCATTCCTCCGGGGGGACTATGCGCAAGGTGATGTCGCGCAGCGCCGCGCGTGTCTCGTAGGCGGCGATGCCGAGCGGGAGCGAGTGCTTGATCTCGCCGAAGCGCAGGTCCAGGCGGCGGCCCTCGGTCTCGAAGTCGAAGGCTTTCTCGTCGTCGATCCACGCCTCGAGTTTCTTCGGCGTCACCCGGAGCCGGATCTTGTACCAGCGGTCGGAGCTGAAATTCCGCGAGGTGGTGGTCTCGTTCTCGGAAGCGTCGGCGTTATCGATGCATGAGATGCCGACGACCATGCCGCCCCAGCCGCCGATCACCAGCGTGCAGGCGGAGTCGCCAACCGGAAAGGTGAGCCCGCAGAAAAAGTCGCCGCCCGCGAGACGCATCGCCTCGAGGGAGATTTCGTAGTTGGTCTTCGGCAGGGTCTCGCCGTCGGTGCGGCTGATGCCGGAAAGGTGATCGCTCTTCTCCAGAATGATGGCGGGACGGTCGCCGCGGAAGGTCGGCTCGATCTTCACCGCGGCCTGCGAGTCAAAGGCTGAAGCGCGCCAGCCCGAAAGTGAGGCGCCATCAAAAAGTTTTCGAGTGGCTCCCGCGGGCTCGGCGGCGAAGAGATTTCCGGCGAGCGCGAGCAACAGCAGCGGAAGCAACGGCGCAAGGTGGGATTTCATACGGGAGAGGAGAGCGCGCCACGGCTTAAGCGTCGATCCCGGAGGGCGGTTTCGGCTCTTGTGGCGCGCACGATCGGGTCGCAGTCTCGATTCATGTCCGTTTTCAGGATGGTCCGCGGTTATTGCGTGCTGGCGATTCTCGCGATGCTCGCGGATCCCGCCGGTTTGTTCGCGTCGGAAACGGCGCGGGTCCTGCGGATCGGGGTCCCCCGCAACTCCCCGCCGCTTTCGTTCGTCGATGCCGACGGGCGGGTGACCGGATTCACTCCCGAGCTGATCCGAGCCGCGGCTGAAGCGGGTGGCGTTCGACTCGAACTGAAGGCCGACTGGTGGAGTCGTCTGGCGCGGGATTTTATGGAGGGGCGTTTGGACGCGCTAGCGCTTGTGTCCGACATGGATGAACTGCTCCCCGTAGCTGATCTGTCCATCGTGCACACTACCATCCGCGGCGTGATCTACACGCGCCAAGGCCGTAATCCCTTGATTCGTACAGCGGATTTCAGAGGTAAAAAACTGGGTGCTCTGGGTGGGACCGTCGCCTACGAAAACGCATCCCGCCGCCCGGAGTGGGGCGCCACGGTCGTGCTTTTCGATAACCTTGATCGGTTGCTGCGGGCAGCGGTTGAGGGGGATATTGATGGCGCTCTTTTCACCAGTGTCCTCAGCGCATCCGTTTCCAACCGGTTCGGCCTTCGCAAGGAGTTCGTCGAGGATATCTGGCATGATTACCGATTGGCCGTACGGAAGGGAGACGCCGCCTCGCTGAAGCTGTTGAACGATGCCGTAGCCCGGGTT
>JAURJO010000101.1 GCA_030832235.1 Verrucomicrobiota bacterium | reverse complement strand
GCCATCCCAGAACCAGCCTATGTACACCGGGCCTGCCGTGCTGTTGGCGGCTGACGACCACGCGGAACGGCTATTGCCGGGAAATCCCGCCAGCCGGGCGCTAGAACTGTCGGTCTGGCAGGAGGAGAAAATCGCCGCGGTGCGAGAGTCGCAGCGGTACGAGTTGGGCGAGGTCGCCGTCGACTATTCGCTCTCTCCGGCCGAACGCCGCGAGAGGACCGCTGAGGTCGTCAAGGAGAAGGGTCGTCTCGTCTCCGCTATCCTCACGGCCGGCCAGTGTGAAGCGTTGGCCTTCTGGGTGGGTAAGGAGCGGGATCGGGTCGATATGATCCTCGGGGAAAACCTGGTCGAACGGCTCCAGCCGTTCAGTTGGCTCGCGACGGCGCTCGGCCTGAACGAGGAGCAACAAAACCGCGTCGCGGCGATCCGCGAACGTCAGCGCGCTGATATCGCGATCATCAATGCCATCGAGGACCTCGATCCCGATGACATCAAGGATCGCATGAACGCGATGTTCCTGCGTCATGGGGAAGCCGTTCGCGCGTTCCTCAATCCAACCCAGATCGCCAAGTTGGATGAGATGTGGAGCGAGCATTATTAAGCACGCCCGTTTGTTCCGCCGTCCTCCGGACTCCCCGGTCCGGAGGGCGGGGTCTTGTTGGAGAATCGGGGGCAGGGATCAGGGCAACTCCGGGGTCGTGCCGAGCACGATATCCCAGCGCGCGGTGAGTTCGCCGACTCGCGAACCTGCGAGCGGCGCGAAGTCGAGCGTGACAGAGTCGCGCTGACGCTGGTCTCGGATACCGCGCCAGACGCCATCCCGGGCGTTTCCCGGGTGACCTTTGATGTAGCACTGGGAAACGAGCTCCTTGCGGCCGCGCAGTTTCACAGCGACGTGGATGTGCGGGGTGCGTCCCGGGTAGGGAACCGGCTTGATCGTGCGGAAAACGTACTCGCCCGTGGATCCCGTTACGAAGCGTCCGAAGCCTTGGAAGTTGGCGTCGCGCTTCGCCTTATCCCCGCCGGTGCGGGTGTGCAGGTACACACCCGCGTTGTCGCATTGCCAGATCTCGATCGTGGCGTTGCGCACGGGAGAGCCGTTCGTGGTGAGCAAACGACCTCCCAGCCACGTCACTTCACCGACGGCCGGGGTGGTGTTGTCGTTAACCACCAGAAGGTCGTTGTCCGTGTCGAGCGGAAGCCGGTCCGGGTAGAACGGACCCTCGGTTTGACGGGGCGTGCGGGTCAATTCCTCCGCGAACAGTCCTGGCGTGGCGCACAGTGCGCTCGTCCAGGCGAGTCGGCGTAGAAGTTCGCGGCGTGGGATGTGGAGGGAGATGGGCATGATGGTTTTCTTCTGGCGCAGTGACGGATCGGGTACGGGAAAGTTAGGCGGCATGGGTTTTAATCGTCGAGGTCGCATGCGTCCGGATGTGGCGGTGGGACGTTTTATTGGCATGCATCTTTCGCGTCTCGTTAGCTTTGTCGGTCTGATCTTACTGTTGTCCCCGGTAGCCGTGACGGCCGCGGATAGCTGGCCTCAATGGCGTGGTCCCAATCGTGATGGCATTGTCGCCGGTCAGGCTTGGCCGCGCCGCCTCGTAGAGGCTGAAATCAAGACGCTGTGGCGCGCGCCGCTGGGGCCCGGATACTCGGGTCCGATTGTTTCCGACCAAGCGGTTTTTGTGACCGAAACCCTCGACAAGAAGACCGAGGTGGTGCGCGCCCTGGACCGGCGCACCGGAGCGGAGCTCTGGCGTCGTTCGTGGGCTGGCGCGATCTCGGTGCCGTTTTACGCTAAGTCCCGGGGCGACTGGATCCGCGCCACGCCGGCCTTCGACGGGGAAATGCTGTTCGTCGCGGGTATGCGCGATGTGCTGGTGGCGCTGGACGGCGCGACGGGCAACGAGCGCTGGCGCATCGATTTCGTTAAGGCCTACGGCACGAGTGTCCCCGACTTCGGCTTGGTGTGCTCGCCGCTCCCGGACGGCGACTCGATCTATCTCCAAGCCGCCAATTCCGTCGTGAGGATCCGCAAGTCCGACGGTCAGGTGTTGTGGCGTTCCTTTGAGGGGAAAGCCGGCGTGATGAGCGAGGGATGTTTTTCGTCACCGGTGATCGCCACGATCCGCGGCGAGCGTCAGTTGGTGGTGCAGTCGCGGGAAAAGCTCGCGGGAATTGCGTTGAACGACGGCCGCGTGCTGTGGAGTCATTCCGTTCCGTCTTTCCGGGGCATGAACATTCTCACCCCGACGGTCGTTGGCGACGCGGTGTTTACCAGCAGCTACCAGAACAAGAGCTGGCTCTACTCCATTTCCCGCGAGGGGGAATCGTGGCGGGTGACCGAGTCGTGGACCGGCACCGCGCAAGGCTACATGTCGTCCCCGGTCGTGATCGACGGTCACGCGTACCTGCACCTCGCCAACGGGCGCTTCACGTGCGTCAACCTGGCCAACGGCGAACGCACGTGGACGTCCGATGCCTTCGGCAAGTACGTGAGCCTCGTGGCGCAGGGGAACCGCATCCTCGGTTTAGACGAACGCGGCATCCTCTTGCTGGTCGAGGCTGACCCCAAGGAGTTCCGCCTCATCGGTCAGCACAAGGTGGCCGAAACCGAGACCTGGGCCCACCTCGCGATCTCCGGGGACGAGATTTTCGTTCGCGAACTTAAGGCGATGTCGGTGTTCCGCTGGACGGAGCGCCCCGCCGAGCGGGTCGCGTCAGCTGGCTCCCCCTGAGCGCGCCCGCTCGGCTTCCAAGCCGAGTGCGAGTAGCTGCGCGATGCGGTCGGCGTCGTGCACGCAACCGCCCCACGTGCCGCCGCAGGCGGCTTGCAGCGCCGCCCAGAGACGCGTGTCGGCGGGAACCCTTGGATCCGGTTTCAACGCGGGATGCGGTCCGCGCGCGTTGAACGCCGAACTTTCCACTCCCTTGACGTTTACCTCCCCCTCGAGGCTGCGGGTGTCGATACGCAGTTCGATGAGGTCGCCGTCGCGAACGCGCGCGAGCGGCCCGCCCGCCCAGGCGTCGGGACTCACGTGGCCCACGCACGCCCCGGTGGAAACGCCGGAAAAACGGCCGTCGGTCACGAGCGCGATGCGCTGGCCGTCGCGCAGGTGTTTCAATGCCGAGGTTATTTGATAGGTCTCGGGCATGCCGGAACCGGGGCCGATGCCGATCAGCACGAGGACGTCTCCGGGTTGCAGTTTGCCCGCCTTGAGCGCGGCGATGGCGGCGGCCTCCGAGGTGAAGACACGGGCCGGGCCCGCGTGGTGGTAAACGCCGTCGGCCCCGATCAATTCCGGGGCAATGGCGGTGCTCTTCACGACCGCACCCTCCGGCGCGAGGTTGCCGCGCAGGAAGGTGATCGTGCTGGTGAGTCCGCGCGCACGGGCGGCAGCGGGAGATAGAATGACGTCGTCAGCCTCGATGCCGTCCAGCGCTCGAAGTTTCGCGCGCAGCCGCGCGCGACGCTCGGACTTTTCCCACCAAGCGAGGTTCTCGCCCAGGGTGCGTCCGCTGACGGTGCGCACGTTTTCGCGCAGCAGGCCGGCGGCGCGTAGGTGCAGCATCACCTCGGGTACGCCGCCCGCGAGAAATACCTGCACGGTGGCGAAGTTCCGCGGGCCGTTGGGCAGAACATCGACGAGCCGCGGTACTCGGCGATTGATCTCCGTCCATTCGGCTGCCGTCGGTCGCGGGAGGCCGGCGGCATGCGCGATCGCGGCCACGTGGAGCAGCAGATTTGTCGACCCGCCAAAGGCCGCGTGGGCCACCATCGCGTTATGCAGCGCGTCGGGGCAAAGGATGTCCTTCGTCGTCGTTCCGGCCGCTTCCAACGCCATCAACGCGCGCGCGGAGCGTCGTGCCAGATCGCGCCAGATCTCCGCCCCGGAGGGGCTGAGGGCGGAGTGGGGCAGGGCAAGGCCGAGCGCCTCGGCCACCACTTGGCTGCTGGCGGCAGTGCCCATGAACTGACACCCGCCGCCCGGTGAGCCGCAGGCACGGCAGCCCATGGCGGCGGCGTGATCTAGGGAGATCTCCCCGCGGGCGAAGCGCGCCGCAAGGGTTTGCACCTTCGCGGTGTCCTCGGCGTCCTCGGCGAGCAGGGTGACTCCGCCCGGCACGAGCACCGTCGCGAGATCGGGTGATCCCGCGAGCGCCATCAGCATGGCGGGAAGTCCTTTGTCGCAGGTTGCCACACCGAGCACGCCGCGCCGGGTCGGCAAGGAGCGGATCAGACGCCTCAGCACGACGGCGGCGTCGTTGCGGTAGGGCAAGCTGTCGAGCATGCCCGCGGTGCCGTTGGTGCGGCCGTCGCAGGGGTCGCTGACGTATCCGGCGAATGGGGTCGCGCCCGAAGCGGAGAATGTGCGCGCCGCCTCCTCCATCAGCAGGCCCACCTCCCAATGCCCGGTGTGGTAGCCGAGCGCGACGGGCGTGCCATCCGGGGCGCGGATCCCGCCCTGCGTGCTGAGGATGAGGAACTCCTTCCCGCGCAGTTTCGCCGGATTCCAGCCCATGCCGGCGTTCTGTGTGAGCCCGAAGAGGTCGCCGCTACTCAGGCGCGCGAGATGCGCGGCCTCCAGGGGCAAGCTCCCCGCGGGCCCCGGCGCGGTGGTGCGCAGCTGGAAAATGGCGTCGCCGGGGGTGTCGAGAATAGGATCCATTTCGATGATGCGGGAAACGCGAACCTTGGCGCCGCGCCGGCGTCGCTGGCAAACCGCAAGCGGCCGCCCGGCCTGCGTCACGTTATACGTTACAACATCCAGCAGGGCGGTTTCCGTTTGATTTCAGAGGAGCGCGATGGGAGTTTTCACGCTTCGCCGCGGCGACGGGCCGCGGTCCGCGCCATGACCGAGCTCCTCATCATCAAACCTTCCTCCCTGGGCGACATCGTCCACGGGCTGCAGGTCGCCGCGTCCCTCAAGGCGCAGGTGCGGCACCTTCGCATCTCGTGGGTCGTGCGGGAGATCTTTGCGCCGATCGTGCGCGCGTGCACGGCGGTCGACGAGGTTTTCATCTTCGAGCGCGGCGGTGGCGCGAAGGGTTTTTTGCGGCTCGCGAAGGAACTACGGAAACGCCGCTACGACTGGGTTTTCGACTTCCAGGGATTGCTGCGCACCGGGTTGCTCACGTCGCGCGTGCAAGCCGACCGCAAGGTGGGTCGCAGCGACGCGCGCGAGTTTTCGGGCGTGTTCTACACGGAGCGGGTGCCGCTTCCCGCGGATGGCCGGCGCAGCCACGCCCTCGAGATCCTGCTGCAATTCTGCCCCGTGCTCGGGGCGGAGCCCGAGCTGGCCGGCGAACTCGAGTTCCGCGAGGTCGAGAATCTACGCCTCAGTTTCGCCGACGCCCGAGGAGGCGGCCGACCGATCGTGATGTTCGTCGACAGCCGGCGCGCCGAGAAGTGCTGGGGTGGCTTCAAGCAGTTGACCGAGCTCGTGCTCCGCGAAGATCGCAACCGGAAGGTTGTCTGGGCCGGCAGCAGCTACGTCCACGATCGCGGCGCGTTTCCGCCGGCGCAGTTCGCGAATGTCACGGGCAACACCAGCCTCGTCTCCCTTCCTGCGCTCATCCGCCGCGCCGACTGGGTGATCGCCAACGACAGCGGTCCGATGCATCTCGCGGCCGCGATGGGTGTGCGCGTGATGGGGATTTTTGGTCCGACCGATCCGCGCTTGTTTGGTCCTTATCCACTCAATCGCCCGGGCAACGTCGTCGTGCAGGCCCCGCTGGGCGACCTCAAGCTGCTCTCGGCCAAGGACGTTTACTCCCGTTTTCAACGGGCCCGGGCGCGTTTCGCCTGAAATCCCGATCCATTTCCCATGCTCGATCCCAAGCTGCTTCGTGAGTCGCCCGATCTCGTCCGGGCCGCCATTGCCAAAAAACACCTCCAGGTCGACGTCGACGCCGTGCTCGCGATCGACGCCTCGTGGCGCTCGCTGCTCCAGGAGACGGAGTCGCTGCGCGCGTCGCAAAAGACCGCCAATACGGCGATGGCCGCGCTGCCGAAAGGCTCGCCCGAGTTCATCGCGAAGGTAGCCGAGATGAAGGCGGTTTCCGCCAAGGTGAAGGACCACGACGCTCGATTGAAGGAAATCGAGGACCGCTTCCGCCAGGCGATGCTTTCCGTCCCCAATCTTCCGCACGCCAGCGTGCCCGAGGGTCGCACGCCCGAGGAGAACGTCGTCTTCTCGACGCACGGTGATCCGGCCTCCGTTTCGGCCCACGCGGTCGCGCATTGGGAAATCCCCGGTTTCGACCGGCTGTTCGACTTCGCGCGCGGCGCCAAGGTGACCGGCGCCGGTTTCCCCTTCTACGTCGGCGACGGCGCGCGGCTCGTGCGCGCCCTGCTGCAATTCTTCCTCGAGGAGGACACCCGCGCGGGTTACGTCGAGGTCTCGCCGCCGATCTTTGTGAACGCGGCGAGCGCGACCGCCACCGGGCAGCTGCCGGACAAGGAAGGGCAGATGTACGAGACGACCCCGGACCATCTCTACGCGGTGCCGACCGCCGAGGTGCCGCTGACGAATTTCTTCCGCGACGAGATCCTCGAGGAATCGGCGCTGCCGGTGCTGCGCTGCGCCTACACGCCGTGCTTCCGCCGCGAGGCGGGCAGCTACGGCAAGGATGTCCGCGGCCTCAACCGCCTGCACCAGTTCGATAAGGTCGAACTGCTGAAGTGGGTGCATCCGTCGACCAGTTACGTGGAGCTCGACAAGCTGCGCGACGACGCCGAACGCATGCTGCGCAAACTCGGATTGCCATACCGCGTGCTGCTGATGTGCGGCGGCGACCTCGGATTCGCGCAGTCGAAGAAATACGACCTTGAGGTGTGGTCGGGCGGCCAGAAGCGATGGCTCGAGGTGTCGAGCTGCTCGAATTTCGAGGCCTTCCAGGCTCGGCGCGCCCAGATTCGTTTCCGGTCCAAGGAAACCGGCAAGCCCGAGCTCGTGCACACGCTCAACGGCTCCGGCCTCGCGGTGCCCCGCGTGCTCGCCGCGTTGCTCGAGAATAACCTCCAGCCCGACGGCCGCGTGCGGATCCCGGACGCGCTGGTCCCGCACTTTGGCAAGGAATACCTCTCGTTTGCCTGAGCGCGCGGAGGCGCTCGCCGCGGTCATCCCGCGGCAGCGCCTGCATCCCGCGGTGTTGGCTTGGGCGGAAGCCGCGGGCCGAGGCCGTTGGGGCGTGGCTTTTTCCGGCGGCGCCGATTCGCTCGCGTTGCTACTGCTGCTTTGGGCGCACTGGCCGGAACGCCGCGGCCGGCTTCTCGCCCTTCATTTCAACCATCGACTGCGGGGCCGCGCTTCGCACGCGGATGCCGATTTCTGCCGGCGCGTCTGCGCCGGGCTCGGGGTCGCGTTCGCCACCGCCGATTGGACCGAGCGGCGCCGGGACGCGAGCGAGGCGGAGGCCCGCGAGGCGCGCCACGCGTTTCTGCGGAGCCGGGCGCGGGTGCTCTGGTTCGGCCATCAGCAGGACGACGTCGCCGAAACCATGCTGATGCGGCTTGCCCGCGGCAGCGGCGCCGGCGGGTTGTCGGCACCGCGTCCGGTGCAAAAGTTCCTCGATGGACGGGTGCATATCCGGCCCTTGCTTGGCCTGCGTCACGCCGAGATCGCGGCGTCGCTGCGCAAGGCCGGCATCGCGTGGCGGGAGGACGCGAGCAACGGCAGCAGCCGCTACCTGCGCAATCGGGTGCGCAACGATGTCCTGCCGAGGTGGCAGCGGGCGGCCGGACGCGACGCGGTGGCGGGCGCGGCGCGCGCGAGAGAGTTGCTGGAGGAGGATGATGTCGCGCTGGAGGCATGGCTCGAGCGGTTGCGTCCGCTGGACAAGCGGGGGCGGCTCCGGATTGCACGGCTACGGGGCGCCCCGCGCGCCATTTGGCGGCGGGCGTTGCAGCGTTGGGTACTGGCCAACCCTCCTGCGGCCGTGCTCTCTCGCGCCGCGTTCGACACGCTTCTCCAGCAAGTCGAGGCCGTACGGCGCATTCGGCAAAGCTCGGGTCGGGATTGGTTCGCAGTGAGCGACGGCGGCGTTCTCGCACTTGAGCCGATTGCACGCCCGCGCCGGAACGCGCGCGACCGAGGGAGGTCCAATTGACTTATCCTACCGGAACATCCACGGTCTCCCTTCCGTCCTCCTCGCAATGCCCGAATCCGAAAACAAGAAGCCGCGTCGTCAGCTAAAGAGCCTTCCACCGGACCGTTTCCAGCCGAAGATGCTTTTCTTTTGGCTGGCGCTGGTGGCCGCGGTGATGGCGCTGATTTTCATCCCCGGGCAGACCATCTCGAGTCCCGAGACGCTCACGATTCAAGAGGTCGTGGAGCGTGCGGAAGCGGGTAACGTGAACCGCGAGCCAGGCAAGGCGGCGGTGATGCGCGCCGACCCGAGCGGCGGTCGTTCGGATTGGATGATCATCGCCGGCCAGAGCCGGCGGGACGCGTCTTCGCCGTTCCGTGATTTCCGCGCGGCGGGACGCGTGACCGAAGCGACGCACGAGCGTTTGGCGCGGACGAAGGTTTTTGCCGAACAGCCCTCGCAGACTTTGCTCACGTCGATCGCGGCGCAAGTGGTCCCGTTCCTGATCATCATCGGCCTGGTATACTTCCTTTTCCTGCGGCAACTGCGGCAGGCGGGCAGGGGAGCGCTGAGCTTCGGCAAGAGCCGCGCCAAGTTGCTGACGCGCGACCGAGACAAGATCACGTTCGCCGACGTGGCCGGTTGCGACGAGGCCAAGGAAGAGGTTTCGGAGGTCGTCGAATTCCTCAAGGACCCGAAGAAATTCACCCGCATGGGAGGCCGGATTCCGAAGGGCATCCTGATGGTGGGCCCGCCCGGCACTGGAAAGACGCTGCTGGCGAAGGCCGTCGCGGGCGAGGCTGACGTGCCCTTCTTCAGCATCTCCGGTTCCGACTTCGTGGAGATGTTCGTGGGCGTCGGCGCCAGCCGTGTGCGCGACATGTTTGAGCAGGGGCGGAAGCAGGCTCCCTGTCTGATCTTCATTGATGAAATCGACGCGGTCGGCCGGCAGCGCGGCGCCGGGCTCGGTGGTGGCAACGACGAGCGGGAGCAGACCCTGAACTCGCTGCTGGTGGAGATGGACGGCTTCGACACCACGGAAGGCGTCATTATCATCGCCGCCACGAACCGCCCCGATGTGCTAGATAGCGCGCTGCTGCGTCCGGGTCGTTTTGACCGCCAGATCTACGTCGACCTGCCCGATCTCATCGGTCGTGAGCAGATCCTGCGGGTGCACGCCAAAAAGGTCAGCCTCGCCGAGAACGTGGACCTGCAGGTCATCGCGCGTGGCACGCCCGGTCTCTCCGGCGCGGAGCTGGCGAACCTTTTAAACGAGGCAGCGCTGCTGGCGGCTCGCCGGGGCAAGAAGAAGGTGGAGATGATCGACGTCGATGACGCGCGGGAAAAGGTGCAGTTCGGCCGCGAGCGTCGGCGCCTGATGGACGACGAGGAGAAGAAACTCACCGCCTATCACGAGGCGGGTCACGCCTTGGTGCAGGCCGTGCTCGATGACGGACACCTCCCGGTGCACAAGGTCACGATCATCCCGCGCGGACGCAGTCTCGGGAGCACGATGTTCATTCCGAAGAAGGATGTGCTTACCCACGCAAAGAAGCGGATGCTGAGCCAGATCGCGATGGGCCTTGGCGGTCGCATCGCCGAGGAACTGGTGATGGGCGACATTTCCAGCGGCGCCGCAGGCGACATCAAGCAGATCACCAAGATCGCGCGTCACATGGTGTGCGACTGGGGAATGAGTCCGCTCGGCCCCATCGCCTACGGGGATCCGCACGACACTGTTTTCCTCGGCCGCGAGATCACGCGCAACGAGAACATCTCCGAGGACACGGCGAAGAAGATCGACGAGCAGATCTTCCACATCATCGACGAGCAGTACAAGCGGGCGAAGCAGATCATCAGCGAGCATCGTCCGGCCCTCGACAAGATGGCCGAGGCGCTGCTCGAGCACGAGACGATCGACGGCAAGCACGTGCTGGAGATCCTCCAGTTCGGCGAGATTC